>JAYTNH010000001.1:0-3638 GCA_043748395.1 Ilumatobacteraceae bacterium
CGCCGCAGCGGCGGTGCGTAAGCCGTTTGCCAGCTTGGCTGACACTCGGTTCATCTCCGGGTACGGGTTGTTTTCGACGAGGTAACGCATCGTGGCGAGCCCGGCGGCCAACGACGACACGCCGGTGTTGTAGGTTCCTGAGTGGTTGATCTCGCCGCGCCCGACGGCAGCGAGCAGCTCGTTGGTTGTGCCAAGAACGGCCAACGGGAAGCCTGAAGCGATCGCCTTGGCGTAAATTGTGATGTCCCCATGGAACCCCAAGAGCCCTTGGGCACCGGTGAGCCCGAGGCGGAATCCGGTAATCACCTCGTCGATGACAAGCAGGGTGTTGTGCTGCTTGCACAGTTCCTTGACGGCTTCGATGTACCCAGCGGCAGGGGCGATCAGTCCGGTGTTGCACATCACTGGTTCCATCAGCACGCACGCAACGTCGTCGCCGGCCAGCGCGTGGTCTACTTGGTCGATCCGGTTCCACTCACACACCAAGACGTCGCCAGCCGCGCTGATCGACTGGCCAGCCGTGAGCGGCGCAGGGCCGAACGGTTCGGAGTTCACTGTCGGGTCGATCAGCAGGGGATCGAGCCAGCCGTGATAGTGCCCGACGAAACGCAACACCTTCTGGCGTCCGGTGGTAGCGCGGGCGATGCGCACCGCCAGAAGGTCCATCTCTGTTCCGCTCATTCCAATCCGGATGCTCTCCACCCATGGCACGGCTCTTACGAGAGTTTCAGCGAACTCGGCTTCGAGTCGGTTCTGGCCGGCGAACAGTTGGCCACTGTCGAGCGAGGCGCGCACTGCGTCGGTGACCGCCGGGTGGTTATGGCCCAAGATCATCGGGCCCATCCCGGCCGCATAGTCGACATACTGGTTGCCGTCGATGTCCCAGAGGTGAGCGCCGCTGGCACGATCAAATGTCAAGGGCACCGGCGCTCCACTGAGGCGCACGTTCGAGTTGACTCCGCCTGCGATCACAGCCTTGCGGCGGGCGTGCTCGGCGGCACTGCGCTCGTACGTGGGTTGGCTTGCGGATCGGGTCATGTGTTCTCCTCGGAAGTCCACGGGCGCGAGTGAGCGCCAGTTGTTCGGTTGATCGAGTGGAAATATCGGACGCGGCACCAGTTCCCATGGCAGGGCGGCGATGTCTGATTGGGTCGGCCCCTCGGTGGCGACCCGGATGAACTCCTGAGCGATATCGCGCATGTACTGGAAGTTGGAAGCAGTCTTCATCACGATCATCTGGTAATCGGCTGGCTCGATACCGACCTGGTGATAGGCGGCGGGGTGGATGCCGGCCGCGCCCGCATACTCGGTGACAAGCAGCGTCGTCGGTCCGACCTCGAACGCCACGCATCGCCCCATCTCGAACCGGCCCTGTGGAAGGTCGGTGGTGAGCACGCTTCCATCTGCGACGGCCGTGACGATCCCCGTGACCTCGATCGGCTCGAACAGAGGTGTTGATCGGCCGCCGATAGCCAACGTGACCGTCGCCCCGACTCCTGCCGCCCACAGCTGTCGTGCCGACTCGGCGTCGATCATCGGTACGAGGGCACGCCCCTTGATACCGAGTCGCAAGATCGCTTCCAGGATGATCGTGCTGTCGCCGCCCGAACCTCCCAACACAGAGTCGCCGGTATCACTGATCAGCACAGTGCCATTGGGGCGGGCATCGGCGAGCTGGATGGCTTCGTTGACTGGAACACTCTCGGTGCGCTGGAAGTCGTGACGAAGTGACCAAGCCAAGTCGGCGAGTTCGTCGGCCAATGCCTCGGCGAGGTCCGGGTCGCCATCCGTGACGGCGACGATCGCCCAACCCGCCTGATCTGCATCCAACCAGCACTGCATCGGAAACGGTGAGACTGCGAGGACTCGATCGTCGCATTCCATGCTTCGTGCTCGGTCGAACAATTCCTTCATAGGGCCGTGCGACGTGAGGTATTGCTCCTGGTGGGTCAGCAACCGTAACTTGCGCCAGGCGGTGGTGGGCTTGGTGGTACCCGCGAACATGTCGATCGCGTGCGCGGTCAAGTCGCGTGCGGTCTCGAATTGGTCGTGGGGTTGAGTGCGGAATCCCACGATCACATCGGCCAGCTCGACCATTTGTTGGGTGATGTTGGCGTGGTGGTCGAGCATCACCGCCACGCCAAGCGAGTCGCCCACAACGTCTCTGACGCTCGCCAGCAACGCACCTTCCACATCGTCGACCCCGTCAGCGGATGCAGCTCCGTGTAGCAGCATCACGACGCCGTCGAGCTCGCTTGCTGCTGTCAACCCGTCGCGAACTACACGGTCGAAGTAGTCGAACGCTTGGCGTGTCAGACGGCCACCAGACTGTGCTGTGCCACGAACGATGGGCACTGTCACGATGTCGGCGCCCGAGCGGGCGACGCCCTCGAGATACCCGGCGACGGGTCCGACTGAATCGGACTGGTGGAGCATGTCGGTGCCGAGTCGGATCCCGAAACTCTCGAAGTCGGCCAATGTGGTTGGGGTGGGGTTAAAGCTGCAGGTCTCCTGCATCACCTGGATCAGTCCAATGCGCATCGGTTGCCTGTCTTCTCGGTCGAGTGTGTTGGACGCCGCAGATCTGGCGCAGCGCGCGTCAGCGCGAGACGAATGGCTTCTTCGGATTGCGCGCCTGAGGTTGCTTGGGTGGGTACTCGCCGCTATACCGCAGCGCTCGCGAAGCGTCGTCGCCAGCCTTGAGCAACGCCGCTGAGACAGACTCTCGGGCTTCGTCAAAGCGGGCGATCGGCATGGCCGCCCCGTAGGCGCCAACGGGCTCACCGTGGCTTCCAATGATCACCGTGCCGATCCCCGCGATGCCGACATCGGATTCTTCGCGGTCGAAAGCTACGCCCGTGACTCGAATCAGCTCGAGCTCCTCGTGAAAGGTGTCCCAATCGGTGATCGTCTCGACGGTGATGGCTTCAAGGTGGCGATCCTCGAAGTAGTTGTCTACTTCTGCCTCATCACAGAATGCGAGGAACGCCTTGCCGGAGGCGCTGGAGTGCGGGTTGTCGGCGAAGCCGACGTCGAAGCTGCCAACACGAAGCCGTTTGGTACTTTCGTGCGAGGCGACGATGGCGATGGTCGAGCCCAATGCGAGTGCCGCATACACCGTCTCGTCGGTGGCGATGTGCAACGCCAGCAGATGGTCGATGATCACCTGCGGAGGAGCGGCCTGCACCTGATAACCATCGACCAAATAGGCGATACGTGCCCCCAGTTGGTATCGGCCGCCCGGCAACCGATGGACGTACCCGCTGTTCTGGAGCGTTCGCAAGATCTGGTAGATGGTGCCCTGGTTGATGCCCAGCGTCGCTCCAATAGAACGAGCAGTACCGAGGCCATTGCCTCTGGCAATCTCTTCGAGCACACGAATCCCTCGGTCGAGCGTCAGTAGCGTGCCGCTTGGCGCAGAACGGGTACTTGCCATGCCGCGATCAACTTTCGTTCGGTGTGACGAGGAGGAGCATAGTCATTGTCATCTAGCAGGTGGTTGAGCCAGGTGAGCGCTCAGTGGTGCACCCAACCGCCATCGACTGTGATGACCTGACCGGTGACGAACGCGCTGTCGTCTGTAGCCAGGAACAAGAATGTGCCGATGAGATCGTCGGCGTAGCCACGTCGCGGAATCG
>JAYTNH010000002.1:0-3387 GCA_043748395.1 Ilumatobacteraceae bacterium
CAAGCGGCCTTCACGAACAGGGCAATACCCCAGAACGCCATGAACGCGAACACCATGAACCCGGCGAGCCGGCTCGATCCGATGAGCGTGTAGATGAGCTCGGTGAAGCGTTCCATGAACGCGGTGCCGCTGCCGTACGGGATGACGGCAAGCGGACTGTCGGCCCCGCTCCACACCCGCCCGGCGGCGACCTTCGCGAAGGCGTGATAGCGCTGCGCGTCGGTGGCCCCGCCGTATGCATCGAAGCTCACCCAGTACCGCGCGACGACGCCGACGAGCTTGGCCGCGAGGCCCAGCAGCATCAGCCGTGCGAGTAGTTCGTCGGCGCCTGCGAACATTCGTCGGATGCCGATGAAGCCGACGATGCCAAGCGGAGGGATGACCACCAGCGCACCCCAGATGTCGTACGAGACGTTGTTCGTGCACCAGGCCAGCACCAGAAGGTAGGCGACCCCGGTCGCGATGAGCACTCGCTCGCCGAAGCCGGTACTCACTCGACCTGCTCAGGCTGCCGTTCTCGCCGCTCGATCGACTCGTCGTGAAGTTTCGGCAACCGTCGTTCGGTTGTTGGCTCGGCAGGAGCGGCGACATCTCGACCCATCCGCCGGCGCTCGGGGCCTTTGTAGACCTTTCTGAATGGGTGACGCAACGTTCGGCGGGCCTGCCGGCCCGATTGCGAGTGGTCGGACCTGCGGCGCTCGGGGTACTCGTAGTACGAAGAGGCGCCCTGCTTGGCGCCCGTGATCACGAGGAGCACTGGCGCTTCGGTGATGTCGCGGATGATCTCGAGTGTGCGTATGGCAGCGTCGGCTCGGGTTGCGCCGAGTCGAACGACCATCACGATCGCGTCAGCTACGGCCAAGAGGTCGAGCACCTCGGCTGTTGCGCCGACGGGAGACGTATCGATCACGACTGAGTCGGCTGATCGTGCCAATATCGGCACGAGACGGGCAGTGGTGCGGGCGAGTTCGCCCGCTGAGCCGAGCTTGCTGAGATCGAGGATCGACAGGCCAGGGTCGTGGGTCTTCGCCAACAGCAGGTTCGGGTCGAGGCGTTGTGTGTCGTCGAGGTTGTACGGCTGGACCGGCATGACATCGCCGGTGATCACCCGCGTGAGACGCGGACGACGGAAATCGGTGTTGACCGCGATGGTGCGCCGGCCGGTCTCGGCGAAGGCTGCCGAGAGGTTTGCGACCAGTGATGTCTTGCCCTCGCTCGGGCCGGCCGACACCACCACAGTGATGCGACCGCGGTTGACCGTTGGGAGCCCGTCGTGAACGAATGACACGACGTTGCGAACCGTTCGGTAGGAATCGGACAGCGGGTCGTGACGATTGCGCGCGACCACGAAGGCGCCGCGTGACGCTTCGACCGTGGATGGAACCAGCGCCCGCGCGCGAATCCCGAGCATCTCTTCGGCCTGCTCACGGGTTCGAATGCGACGATCGAAGATGCTGGCGAGCATCGCTATTCCCAGGCCGAGAGCGCCGCCGACGAGCAGGCCCATCACACCGCGCGTGAGCCGCGAGGTAGGCGCCTGCAAACCCTCTGGCGCCTCGGGTATGGCTTGAGCGCGCTCGAGGGTGGTGAACGCCAGCGCCGTCGTTGCCTCGCTGAGTGCCTGGTTCTGTTCGAACGCCACGCTGTACTGCCGGCGAATGGCGTCGATCTTGGCGGCGATCACGTTGTCGCCAGGGCTCGCAGCTTGCTGTGTGGCGAGATCGTCGAGCTGTCCCTCGAGTGTGGCAAGCCGGGTGTTCGAGGCAGCCAGCCTGTCGGCGGTGTAGGCGTCCTGACGTTCCGCGAGGTACTTGTTGAGCTCCTCGGCGAACGTGTTGGCAACGGTCTCGGCCTGTGTCGCGGAGTCCTGCGTGGTCGTCACCCTGAGTGCGCCCACGCCAGTGTCGAATTCGACCGTGACCTGAGAAGCGAGCTCTGCAGGGCTTCCTGCGTAGCCGATGCTTGCAGCGACTCGTTTGGGGACTTCTCCCGTGACGGCGAAGAATGACACCTGATTGGGAGAAACGCCGGAGCTACCGGACTGCGAATCGGAGTCGTTGAGCAGCATCGTGTGGATAGCTGTGTACCGAATCGCCTGCTGTTCGACCTTCGCGGGACTGGGCAGCGCGCCAAGTGCTGCCCCCAGGCCTGCCATCAGGAGGATGAGCCACCAGCGGCGTCGAGCTGCCCCAAGGGCTGAGATGTTGTCCATGAAGAATCCGACTCTACGAGCATGCAAAGCGTACCGATGGGCGGCACGTGTGTCAGGTCATCGGCAAGAAACCGTCAAAGCATGAGTTTGCGATGACGGACCGGCGGGGGGAAGATCTCGTAGGCTCACCGATCATGCAGGCATTGGTCACCGGGGTCGCCGGCTTCATCGGAAGCACGCTCGCCGACCGACTCGTGTGCGATGGATGGTCTGTACGAGGGGTTGACTGCTTCACGCCGTACTACGACGCGGCGGCCAAACGCGCGAACCTGGCCCAGCTGAGCAATTCGTCCCAGTTCGAACTGATCGAAGCCGATCTGCAGTCGACCGAGCTCCAGCCATTGCTGGACGACATCGATGTCGTCTTTCACCAGTCGGGCCAGCCCGGAGTACGTCTGTCCTGGGCAGAGGGGTTCCAGACGTACGTCGATCTCAACATCGTCGTCACCCAGCGCCTACTCGAGGCGACTCGCGGAACCGATCTGCGCCGGTTCGTGTACGCATCGAGTTCGTCGATCTACGGCGATGCCGCCGTGGTACCCACCGATGAGGATCAGCCGACTCGGCCGTACAGCCCGTACGGGGTGACGAAATTGGCCGGTGAGCTGCTGTGCTCGGCCTACGGCGCCAACTTCGGTGTGCCCGCCACAAGCCTTCGGTACTTCACCGTCTACGGCCCGCGCCAGCGGCCCGACATGGCTACGCACCGGCTGATCGAGGCAGCGATCCACGGCCACGCGTTTCCGTTGTTCGGCGACGGCGAGCAGGTGCGCGACTTCACCTACGTCGACGACATCGTCAACGCCAACGTGCTGGCGGCGAGCGCCGATGTGCCGAACGGGACCGTGTGCAACGCGTCCGGCGGTGGTTCGGTGCGGCTGATCGATCTGGTCGCGGTCGTCGGCGATGCGGTCGGGCAACCCGTGCAGATCGACTGGCGCCCCGGCCAGCCCGGTGATGTGCGCCGCACGGGTGGATCGATTGAGCGAGCCAAGCGCCTGCTCGGCTGGGAACCGAAGGTCGACCTAGCCGAGGGCGTGGCCCGTCAGGTCGCCTGGCATCGGGCCAGGCGGTAGCGGCTCGAGCGTGCGGTATCTACGACATCAGTCGTCACCGCTGGCGTTCACGCGCCGCGCCTGAGCTCAGCGAACTCGCGGCCCCCCGAACAAACTCGA
>JAYTNH010000003.1:0-12201 GCA_043748395.1 Ilumatobacteraceae bacterium
TCGTGAAAACAGATCGGTCGACCTCGCAGGCGCGCTCAGCCGAGCGCGCGGTAGGTGCTCTCGACGATTCGCCTACCGCGAATGTCGCCGGTGAGGTCGGCGTCCATGCGGTTCATGACGTAGGCGATCGAGACCTTGGCGTCGAAGTCGATCAGGGCGATCGAACCACCCCAGCCGCCCCAGAACATCGAGCGCGGGTTCGGGCTGGTGACCCACCCATCGAGCTCGAGGCCGAACCCGAGCCCGTGCCGCATGCGGATCATCAGCACCTGGTCGACGTTGTCGATCTGCTGCTCGAGACCGCGCAGTGCGCCCGCTTCCGAGATCAGTCGCACACCATCGACCTCGCCACCGTTCGCGAGCATCGAGTGAACCCGGGCCATCGAGCGGGCGTTGCCGATGCCGCCGGCCGCAGGAATCTCGGCCGCGCGCCACTCCCGCGTGCGTGGCTCGGTGGCGTTGAGCGCCACGCTCGTGAGCGTCCGGACGGCGATCGAGTCGAACGGCAACACGACGCCGTTCATCTCGATGCCTTCGGCGCTGAGCGTCGGGATGGTCGTCGGTGGGACGAGCTCGGCCACCCGTGCGTCCTCACTCGCGGGCAGGCCCATGTAGAAGTCGGCGCCCAACGGGCCGGCAACCTCGTCGCGGAACCAGGCGCCCATCCGCTTGCCGGTGATGCGGTAGAGGATCTCGCCTTCGAGGTTGCCCTGGGTCACTGCGTGATAGCCCGACATCGTCCCGGGCTCCCACCAGGGTGCCTGCGCGGCGAGGTGGGCGGCAACGGCGTCGAGGTCGTAGAGATCGGTGGGCAGCAGGGGAGGATCGAACCCCGACAGACCGGAGGTGTGGGACATGACGTGGCGGACGAGCACACCCTCCTTGCCGTTCTGCGCGAACTCGGGCCAGTAGCGAGCGACCGGGGCATCGAAGTCGAGCTCACCCCGGTCGGCCAGGATCAGCATGCAGGTCGCGGCCATCGTCTTGGTCGACGAGTAGACGTTGATGATGGTGTCGGCGGCCCACGGCGTGCCGGCCGAGTCGGCGTCACCGGCCCAGATGTCGACGACCGGCCGGCCGCCCACGGTCACCGCCGCTGCGGCGCCGAGCTCGAGCCCGTCGTCGAAGTTCTGGACGAAGGCATCACGAACGGCCTCGAAGCCGGCGGTACAGAATCCATGGACGTCCATCGTGTTCTCCTGTTCGTTGGTGTGACAGTTCTACTCGTGCTCGTCGAGAGCCTTGCCACCGAGGTAGCTGCTCGCCAGCACCTCACGGTCGCTGTTCAGCTCTGCGGCGCCCGTCTCGTCGGCGATGCGCCGGACGACGGGAAGCAGGCGGGCGACGATGATGGGCGCCAGGCCGAGGCTCATCTCGTCGATCATCAGCACCTTGGGGTCGGCAATGAGCCTGCAGCCGAGCGCAAGCATCTGCTGCTCGCCTCGGGGCAGCAGTGCAAGCCCGCGTCGCGCGACGATGTGCGCCGAAACACCCGCCACTGGTGCGCCGAGGACGTCGACCGTGCCGCTGATGATCGGGAGCAGACCGGCGATGGTGAGCAGGGTGGTGGTCTTGCCTGCGCCGTTCGGGCCGAGGAGCGCAACCACCTCGCCCGGCTCCACACGCAGATCGAGCCCGCGAACCGCAGGGACTCCATGATGCCCTCGTCGACGATCCTGCGGCCGACGAACGCGCGCTGTGGGACGGGTGCTCTGAGCAGCCGGTCGGGTCAGCCCTGCTGGAACACGTAGCGGAGGCCGTGGGCCATGATGGCGTAGGGGACGGTGAAGTGCGTCTCCTCCTCCCAGATCATGGTCTTCAGCTTCAGGTTCGGGTAGTTGCGTGAGGCGAGCAGCTCAGCCAGGCGACGGGTGTGCTTCTCGGTGTCGGCCACCTTGAAGATCTCCGCGGCGCTCGGGTCGAACATCGGGCTGAGCACGTCCTCGGCGCCACCTGCGGCGAGGTACACGATGGCATCGAGGTCGTCGTGTGTCGCGGCGTACGCCGCCTCGTAGTCGAACACGAGCGGGTTGTTCCAGCAGATCCATGGGCTCCCGATCACGTATCGCTTGAAGAAGCCATGGTGGTTGAACAGCGTGTAGCAGCCGAACAGGCCGCCCATGGAGTCGCCGACATAGGTGCGGTCGTCGGTGACGTTGTAGTTCGCCTCGAGCCACGGCCACAGCTCCTCGATCATGAACCGGATGAACAGCGGCCCGCCGCCTCCGGTGACCTCGGTGCTGGCGAGTGGTGTGGCGTTGAGGTTGCCGACCTGGAAGTCATCGGTGTTCGGCGAGAAGTCGTACATGCGGCGAGACGTGACGTACGCGATGTCATCGCCGACGGGGTAGCCGATGCCGACGTTGAGCACGGGTGGGATCTCGCCACCCATGAGCAGCATCCAGTTCATGTTGGCGGCGAAGCCGAACCCGAAGTTGGCATCGGTCGAATACACCACCGGGAGCGGCAGGGGCCAGTCGATCGGAGGTCCCTGCACGGTGATCTCGAAGTCGAAGTCCATGATGTCCGAATGGACGATGTGGACCTCGGTGCCCGGAATGGTCTGCTTGGCCATCTCGATTCCCCTTTGGTTCGATGCGCGGACGCTGCGTCAGCGAAGCGCATGCTAGAGCGAACGCACCACGTGCCTTGACGAGTCAAGTGACGCATCGGCGCCGATAGCGTTCACGTCGACTTCCCCCAATCCGAGCTGACACTGGTTCTTGGGAGTTGACGTCGATGATCGATCTCGTTGCCGAACAGTCGGCGCTGGGCGGGCTTGAACGGTGGTTGCACGACCCGTCGATCACCGAGGTGATCGTGAACGCCGGCACCGAGGTGTGGGTCGAACGCAACGGACGACTCACCCACGTGGGCAGCATGCGCGCCGAGTCGCTGCTCGCGGCGATCGAACACATCCTCACCCCCATCGGCCGCCGGCTCGACCGGTCGAGCCCCACGGTCGACGCCCGCCTGCCCGACGGCTCGCGCCTCTGCGCCGTCATCCCACCCGTCGCTGTCGACGGGCCGTGTCTCACCATCCGTAGGTTCGCGGTGCAACCGATCCCACTCGCAGGGTTCGCCGATGCGCCAACCGCCGAGCTGCTGCGCACCGTTGTGGCTCACCGGTGCAACGTGCTCGTCAGCGGGCCCACGTCATCGGGGAAGACGACGCTGCTCAACTCGCTCGCGCAGCACGTGCCGCAGCACGAGCGCATCATCACCCTCGAGGACATCGCCGAGCTGCGGCTCCCGCACCCGCACGTCGTGCGACTCGAGACCCGCGCCGCGACTCCAGACGGCGTCGGCGACGTCACCATGGTCGATCTGCTGCGCGCTGCTCTCCGACTCCGGCCCGATCGGCTGGTGGTCGGCGAGGTGCGCGGCGCCGAGGCGGTGGCCCTGCTGCAAGCGCTGAACACCGGCCACGACGGATCGCTGGCGACGGTGCACGCGAACAGTGCCGACGATGCGTTGGCGCGACTCGCCACCCTGGTGCTGCACGATGCACCGAGCTGGCCGTTGGCGGCCATTCGCGAGCACGTTCGCCGGGCCATCGACGTGGTCGTGCACGTCGCCCGCGGCACCGATGGCTCGCGGCGCGTCGTCGATGTCGCCCAGGTCGACCTCGCGGCGGGTGTCGATGGCGAAATCACCACCAGCTCACTACTGACCGGCTCACTACTGACGGGCAGCCGAGCTGGCGGCGCGCTGAGCCGTGGCCGAGCATCGGCGGTGCTCACGTGACAGCGGCCCTCGCCCTCACCTCGGCGCTGATCGCGCTGGTCGCCGCCCGGTGGGCCACAGTGCTCGTACGCCCCCGGTCGCCGATACCCGAGCGGCCGCGCCGACCGAGGGGCGGCTGTCCGACCACCGACACGTTGGCCACATATCTCGATGCGCTGGCGCGCGAGGTGCGGTCGGGGCGACACCTGGCGGCGGCGTTGGCCGATCTCCCCAAGCCACAGCTCGGCGCCCGAGGTGGCGACAATCCGGACCGAGCGATCGTCGAGCACACCATCGCGGCGTCCCTGCGCCTCGGTGGGGCTGTGGCTCCGGCGCTCGACGCAGCCGCAGCGGTGTTGCGCGAACGATCGGCGAGCGCGGCCGAAGCCGCGGCACATAGTGCTCAGGCGAGGCTGAGCGCGCTGGTGCTCACCCTGGTTCCTGTCGGCTTCGCCATGTTTGGCATCATTGCCAGCCAGCGCACCCGCGCCGCGTATGTGCACTCGTCGATCGGCCTTGCTTGTGCCACGGTCGGTATGGCGCTCAACGTCACCGGTTGGTGGTGGATGCGACGCATCGTTCGGGGTGCCGCGTGACGTCGGCAGCGATAGCCGGCGCGCTGGTGCTGGTCGTCGGCTGGCACTTCGCGCTGTGGCCTTCACCGCGCGGCATGGTCGAGCCAGCGATGACCCACCGTTGGGGCCGCCGCGCAACAGCGCTGGTCGTGGTGGGCGCAGCTCTCGGCGTCGGCATTTTCGCGGCGACGATCACCCTGCTCGCGGCGGCGCTAGCGCCGCGACTGTTGGCCGTACGGCAAGACATCCGGCGACGACGCTCGATCGAGCGGGTCTACCCCGATGCAATCGAGATGGTCGTGCTGGCCATTCGGTCGGGTGAGTTGCCGGCCGCCGCGTTGCAGTCGATCTGCCCATACCTCCCATCCACCATCGCCCCCGCCTTCCAAGGCGTGCAGCTGCGGGTCGATGCAGGTGAGCGGTTTGCCGATGCCCTATCAGTCCTCACGGAATCTCTCGGCCAACAGGCGCAACCGCTGGTCGACTCACTCGCCGCGGCCGATCGCTATGGGCTGCCGCTCGCGCCAGTACTCGATCGGCTCGCCTTCGAGGCGCGCCAACACCGACGTCGGGCAGCCGACTCACGCGCGCGCCAACTCCCCGTTCGCCTCTCGGCCCCATTGGTGCTGTGCACCCTGCCGTCGTTCGTCTTCTTGGCGATCGTTCCATTGCTCCTCGGAGCCATCTCGTCGCTGTCTCTCTGAGCGACCCGGTCACCCACCTCGAAGGAGTCCCATGAACCTGTTCCTTGCACGTCTCCATGCCCGCCTGCATGCCCGCCTGCTAATCCGTGATGACAGCGGCCAGGCCACCACCGAATACGCCCTCGTCCTGCTGGGGGCAGCCGTCGTGGCGCTGCTCGTGGTCGGTTGGGCCACCACCGGTGGCGGCGCAGGCAAGATCGGCCAACTGTTCGATCGAGTGATCGACTCCATCGGCAACCGCCTGTGACCGAACGCCGCGACTCCGGCCAGGCCACGGTCGAACTGGCGCTGTGCTTGCCGCTGCTGTGCATGTTCCTGCTGGGGGTCGTGCAAATGGCCGTGGTCGTGCGCGATCAACTTGCCGTACAACTTGCGGCACGCGAGGCCGCTCGCGCGGCATCAGTAGCGGCCGATCCCGGTGCTGCAGCGAGTGCGGCGGCCCACAACGCCGTCACCCTTCGGCCACTCGACGTGAGCGTGCACAGTGCAAGCTCCACCGTGTCGGCAACGGTCACCGTGGTCAACCACACCGACGTGCCGCTGATCGGCGCACTGCTGCCCGACGCTCGGCTGTCGGCCACCGTGACGATGGCTCTCGAACCCCCATGATCGCACCAGTAGCCTGCGGTTCGTGGATCTCGTCTGCCGACTCGACATCGTGGGCGCCACCCCCGTGCTCGAGCTACAGGGCGAGATCGATCTGGCGACCGTGCCGACGTTGCAGGATGCGTTGGCGCGGGCGCTGCTCAACCATCCGACCGGCGAGCTGTTGGTCGATCTCGACGGTGTGACGGTGCTCGACGACGTCGGGCTCGGCGTACTGATGGGCGCCGCCGGCCGGGCCCGCGAGGGTGGCCGCGAACTGGTGCTGGTGTGCTCCGTCGAGCGGTTGCTCGACCGACTCGACCGCACCGGCATCTCCCGCACCATCACCATCCGCCCACGCATCACCCCGTAGCTCCGCCAGCCCCGGTGGGCGCGAAAACTCCACGGACGAGCAGGTCTCGCGCCCACCCACCGGGTCAGCGGGGGCGGCGAACGCCTCGGCGGTCGAGAGCCTTCACCTGGGCTTCTTGCTCGGCTTCAAGGGCTGCCTCCTCGGCGACCAGGCGCTTCATGCTGTCGAGCCGCTTGGGATCGAGTGCACCCGACTCGACCGCAGCCTTCACCGCACAGTCGGGCTCGTCGTCGTGTTTGCAGTCGCGAAACCGGCAGTGGTCCATCAGCTCGAACACGTCGCGGAACGCTCGCTCGATACCCGTGCCACTGCTCCACAGGCTCACCGCCCGAACACCGGGCGTGTCGATCAGCCAGCCGCCTGCCTCGACCCGCACCAGCAGTGACGCCGAGGTGGTGTGTCGGCCACGTTGGTCGCCTTCGCGCACCCCCGCCGTGCGTTGCAACTGGCCCCCCACCAGGGCATTCACCAGTGTGCTCTTGCCGACACCGCTGGCACCGAGCCGTGCGATGGTGGCGTTGTGGGCCGTGAATGCGCGCAACGCGGCGACTCCTTCGCCGCTGATGCCGCTGGCCACCAAGATGGTGACACCGGGGGCAACATCGCGCAACATTGCCAATGTCGCCGACGGGTCATCGACCAGGTCGATCTTGGTCAGCACCACCACCGGTTGCGCTCCGCTGTCGAACGCAAGCACCAGCTCACGTTCGAGGCGACGCTGGTTGGGCGGCGACGTGAGCGCATGCACGAGCATGACGACGTCGATGTTGGCGGCAATGGTCTGCGCCTCGGCGCGGTTGCCTTCGAATGACGCCCGTCGCACGAACGCGCTGCGGCGCGGCAGCACGTGTTGCACGCGTTCATGGTCGTCGTCGGGCACCACCCAATCGCCGACCGCCACGTCGGCGCCGATGTTGCGTAGCCGCAGCGGCGGATCGTCGAGCGACACCAGCGCAGAGCACCAGCCGCGGTCGAGGCGCGTCACCCGACCGGCAGGCTCGATGACATCGAGCGCGCGCCATGCCGCCAAAAGTTCAGCGGACCAGCCGAGACGAGTGTCACCAAACTCATTGATGGCACAACGGTAATGTCGCATACGGCTATTGCCCCCGAATGGCCGTGGAGGACCACACATGCTCGCTCGTCTCGCCCGCTTCAGTTTCCGTCGCCGCCGTCTGATGGTGTTCGGGATCTGGCTGCCCTTGCTCATCGGTCTCAACGTGGTCGGCGGAGCCGTGGGTAGCACGTTCGACAGTGGTTTCTCACTGCCCAACAGCGAGTCGAAGAAGGCACAGGATGCGCTGACGGCCGGCGGTGACGCCGAGCGCGCTGGCTTCACTGCGCAGATCGTGTTCGCGGCCGAACAGGGCATCGACGACCCGGCGGTGCGATCGGCCATCGAACCGTTCCTCGTCGAGGTCGACGCGCTCGAAGGGGTCAGCGTCGTCAGCCCGTACAGCCCGGAGGGCGCCGGCTTCAACAGCAAGGTTGCACAGATCTCGTTCGCACAGATCTCCCTGACCGATCGCAGTCAGACCGAGACCAAGAACCTTGCCGACGAGATCAAGGCGCTGGGCGCGAAGGTGCAGGTCAACGGCCTCACCATCGAGTACGGCAGTGAGGCGTTCGCCCAGTTCGAGTTCCCGGAGAGCGAGATCCTCGGCCTGCTCGGTGCCGTGATCATCCTGCTCATCGCCTTCGGCTCCGTACTGGCGATGGGTCTTCCGGTCGGTACCGCCATCTTCGGACTCGCCGTCGGCATCGCCGGCATCGGCATCTTGTCGAACGGCTTCAGCATGCCCGAGTTCTCGACGCAGATGGCAGCGATGATCGGGCTCGGTGTCGGTATCGACTACGCGCTGTTCATCGTCACCCGATACCGAGAACACCTGCGCGAAGGCATGGAACCCGAGCAAGCAGTCGTCGAAGCGGTCGACACGTCCGGCCGTGCAGTCATTTTCGCCGGCATCACCGTGATGATCTCGCTGCTCGGGCTGATGATCATCGGGCTCGCCTTCGTGCGCGGTCTCGCCATTGCCAGCGCCACCGCAGTGTTGGTGATGATGATTGCGTCGATCACGTTGCTGCCAGCGCTGTTGGGGTTTGTCGGACGTCGCATCGACGTGACAACCAGAGCTGCGGCAATCTCGGTCGGCGTGTTCGTCACGCTCGCTCTCGTCGGCGTCTTCACCGGCATCGCCATTGGCTATGCGTTGCTCGGTGCACTCGGTTTGGCGATCGTGGTGATGCTGTTCAGCATGCTCTCGGTCGGCAAGTCGCTGCGCACACCTGTGCCACACCGGCACGAGAAGCCGCGTGATCAGCAGTTCTGGTATCGGTGGAGCCGGTACATCCAGCGCCGACCGTGGGTGGCGTTCATCGGGGGCTCGGCCGTGCTGATCATCATGGCGCTCCCGCTGTTTTCGATTCGTCTCGGCTTCAGCGACACGGGCAACCTGCCCGAAAAGCAGACGGCGCGGCGCGCCTACGACCTCATGGCCGAAGGCTTCGGCGCGGGCAGTAGCGGACCGCTGTTCTTGGTAAGCAACGATCCAACACTCGACGCCGCCGGCGCCCAGCGCGTCGACGCAGCCCTGGCCGCCGACGATGGCATCTCGTTCGCCTCGCCCGGTGCCGAGATCTCGCCAGGCACGTGGCTGTGGCAGGCGTACCCCGTCAGCTCACCGCAAGACGAAGCCACCTCCGATCTCGTCGAGCGGCTGCGCAGCACCGAACTTCCGGCGACCGGTGTCAGTGTGCTGGTCGGCGGATTCACGGCAGGCAGCATCGACTTCGCCGACTACCTCGGCGGTCGTCTACCGCTGCTGATCGGCGCCGTGCTGGTGTTGAGCTTCCTGCTGCTCATGGCCGTGTTCCGCAGCCTGCTGGTACCGCTCAAGGCAGTGATCATGAACCTGCTATCGGTCGGCGCGGCCTACGGCGCGATCGTTGCCATCTTCCAGTGGGGTTGGGGCAAGGACCTGTTCGGCATTGGCAAGGAGGGCCCGGTGGAAGCATGGGCCCCGATGATGCTGTTCGCGATCACGTTCGGCCTGTCGATGGACTACGAGGTGTTCTTGCTCAGCCGCATGAAGGAGTCCTACGACCGCTCGCGCGACAACGCCACAGCCGTGGCCGACGGTCTTGCGGCCACCGCACGAGTGATCACCGCGGCCGCGCTCATCATGGTGTGCGTGTTCTCGGCGTTCGTGTTGGGCGACGACCGTCAGCTCAAGCTGTTCGGCCTCGGCCTAGCGATCGCCGTGCTGGTCGATGCCACCATCGTGCGCATGATCCTGGTGCCCGCCACCATGGAGCTGCTGGGCGACAAGAACTGGTGGATCCCGAAGTGGATCGATCGCCTGCTCCCCAAGATCGAGATCGAGGGTCGCCACGACGATGCCGCCATCGGAGACCCCATGCTCGGGCAGCTCGGATCCAGAACCCGAACTGGCGTAGGCCACTAGTTGACCACCAAGAAGACAGTAGCGGTAGCGGTTCCAGATAGCCGCCCATAGGCGTCGACTACTCTGTAGGTGACAACGAACGAACCAATGTTGGTGGCCCCGCTGCGTGTCATGCACAAGGAAAATGTTCCGTTGCTGCTAAACGATGTGAGTTCGCTACCACCCGACGTATTACTCATGTTCTGCTGAACGAACTGCGCGCTGATCTGCGTGCCGGTGTCATTACTTAGCAGACTCGAAACGTTCAGGGGAAAGTTCGAGCACTTGCGTGTTGTGTCGCCCGCGTTCCAGCGGAACGACCCGACGCTCGCGCCACTATCGTTGTTGGCCACAGGGGCTGCTGGTAAGACCGTGGTAACCGGAGCGGGCGGCAAAGCCGTGGTCACGGGCGGCGGAACGGTCGTGACGGGTGCCGCAGTGGTCACCGGCGTTGTCGGTGCAGCAGTGGTCACCGGCGTGATGGGAGCCGCTGTCGTGTTAGTCACCGCTCGTGGGGCGGTCGTGTTGGTCACCACTCGTGGGGCGGTCGTGTTGGTCACCGCTCGGGGGGCGGTCGTCGTGACAGTCGGGGGCTGGCCCTGAGCGACAACTTCTGGCGGAGCTTCCGTAGTTGGCACCACTGTCTCCGCCGCCACCGACGTGGTGGTGGTCGCGTCGACGGCGATCGCTGCTGTACAGGGCTCACCGCCGGGGTTTGATGCGTGCGAATCGAACTCGGTCGACCACGCCCGCGCCAATGTCTCGAGCGTCGCCTGATCGAGGTCGGCAGTCTCGAGGTTCGCCCGCCACGAGATGAAGGCTTCGGCGCCAGGTTGTAGCTGCAGGCAGTAGCGCAAGATCGGGTCGGCTCGTACTACCGAGGACGGGCTCGGGGTGGATACCACCGACCCTGCGTCGGACACCAACTCTTTCGGGATTATCTCGTCCCAAGTGAAGAGAGCCGGCTCGGTGAGTTCATTGGTGATGGTGGTCGTGCCTCGCACAATGGGCCGTTCGGCGCCCTCGATGATCGTCCACGTTGAGGCGGCGATAGTGCCGTTCGCTGTCTTCGTGGGCAAGTCGACTTCGGCGAGAATCACTGCGCCTGGCGCGGGCTCGGCGGCCAAGGGTGTCGCGTCGTCACCGTTGAGCAGCACGACACCGCCGAGCGTGAGCGCGAACGCGGCCACGGCACCGACTGCGATCATCGCCGTTCGTCGTCGATCGGGCGCTGGTGCCTCGACGACGGGGGCGATAGGGGCAGGCACCACCCGGTTGCTCACCGTGCCGATGGTCGGACCGGCATCATCCTGCGTGCGCACTGGAGCGATCGGGGCGAGGGCCACGGTGGCGCGAAGCTGCGACGACCACGCGCGCAGGTCACGCGGGCGAGCCGCCGGGTTCACCGCGAGCGCTTGCTCGATCAGCGCGGCCATCTGCGGTGGGGTACCCGGAGCAGCCTGCATCAACGGGATGAACGAGCCCGAGCGGATCGCGTCGATGACTGCGACGATGTGCGACCCTGCGAATGGACGAACGCCGGCCAACGCTTCGTAGGCCAGCACACCCAACGAGAACACGTCGGACGCAGGCGACGGCAGGCCACCCGACACCATCTCTGGAGCCGTGTACCCAATGGTGCCCAACACCGCACCCGACGTGGTGACCCTCTCGGCCTTGGCATCGAGCGCCGTGCCGAAGTCACCCAAGTACGGCGTGCCGTTGTCGTCGAACAGCACGTTGCCGGGCTTGACGTCACGATGTACCACTCCACGTTCGTGGAGTGTGGCGAGCGCATCGGCCAGCGGCGAAACGAGCCCGACGACCTGGCCGGGAGTAAGCGCTCCGTCGCGCTGCAGTACCTGAGCGAGCGTGCCACCTCCGCAGTAGGTCATCGAGTACCACGGACGGCCGTCGATCAGACCGGTGTCGTAAACAGCGATGATGTTCGGGTGGCGGAGCTCGCCGAGCAGTTGAGCCTCACCGAGCAAGCGAGCCGAGAGATCGGGATCGCGTGTCGAGACAACCTTCAGCGCAACGCGTCGATTGAGCGAGTCCTGGCGCGCCAGGTACACCGTTCCCGCGCCGCCTCGCCCCAACTCACCGAGGATGTGATAACCCGCCACCTGCTCCATCCAACTCATTCTAGAGCATCGCGCGTTCACATCGACCGGCTACGTTGGCCCGGTGGCAGCAATCGTTGACCGCCGTGGTCGACCGCCCGTGAGTGACAGCGCGCCTAGTAACTCGGCATATGTCGTCGGGCCTATCACTGACATCGTGTTCCTCGGCGGGCTTGGGGTGGCCACATGGATGCTGTTCAGACTTGCGCCGTCATTCACCGGTCGGCTCGATGTCGCCGGGTTCGCAGCAACACTCGTTTGGGCGGTGAACTACCCCCACTTCGCCGCCACGTCGTACCGGTTATATCGGTCGCGCGAAACGATTCGTCAGTTCCCCGTCACTGCGGTCGGGGTGCCGCTCATGCTCGTCGGTGCGGCCGCAGCCGCGTTGGTGTCGCCCACCGACTTTGCTCCGTGGCTCGTCAAGATCTTTTTACTGTGGTCGCCGTACCACTACGCCGGGCAGGCGATCGGCTTGACACTGATGTACGCGCGCCGTTGCCATTGGGTGATCAGCCGCAGCTTTCGTGCGTTGCTCATCGGCACATTGCTGGCGACCTTCGTAACGGCAACATCGCGGTACGAAGTGGTGGGGGCGCGCACGCCCTTCTTTGGAGTGGATGCGCCCAGTCTCGGTGTTCCCGCGTGGGTGTACCCGACCTCGCGTCT
>JAYTNH010000004.1:0-5271 GCA_043748395.1 Ilumatobacteraceae bacterium
CAGCGAGCGGGAGCGGACCAAGCGCGATGACTTCGACGCGCGTGGAGGGCAACAGGTCGTGCACTGCATTGGCGGTGGCTTGCGAACTGGCATGCACAACGGCGCCGGCGGCGACCGCTCTGGACAGCACCTTGCCCCAGCGCCGCACCGTTGGTGCCGCGAGCGATGGGTTACGGAGGAACCAGCAGTCGTAGACCGAGACGACGCGCGGCAGGCGTGCAGGCGGCACCACGTAGTTGGTGCCGTGCAGCACTTGGGCGTCACTCACGAATCGATCGACTCGCGGATGGTCGCCAACTCCCCACAACCGTTGGGCGAGCAGCGCGGGGAGTGGAAGCCGCAGCACCGTGGCATCGGGCCGCGCCCTGAACGACACCAGGTAGTCACGTACGTCGACATCGGTGCGTTCTCGCAGCGCAGCACGCATCTCGGCCACGGCATGCCCGACACCGGTACGCACTCCGAACAGTGGTGCGACGTCGAACGCGACGCGAATGGGATCCATGAGTGTGCCAAGGCTAGTCGGCGATCGGTGGCCTAGACTGGTGTGTCGCAGTATCGCCGACCCCCGATTCACCAGTCACCAGTCACCAGTCCAGTCACCAGCAAGGATCGTTCATCATGCCTCGCGCATTCATCACCGGTGTCACCGGTCAAGACGGTCAGCACCTCGCCGAGTTCCTTAATACCAAGGGCTACGAGGTGTTCGGCATGGTCAAGGGTCAGAACAACCCGAAGATGACCACAATGCGCGACGAGTTCCCCTATGTCGAGCCTGTGCCGGGCGATCTGGCCGACCTTCCGTCGCTGGTCAAGGCCCTCGAACTGGTGCAGCCCGACGAGGTGTACAACCTTGGGGCCATCTCGTTCGTTGCGCTCAGCTTCAACCAGGCCGAGCTCACCGCCAACATCACCGGCCTGGGTGTGCTGCGCATGCTCGAAGCGATCCGCATGGTCGGCGGCGCGAAGGACAACCCCATCCGCTTCTACCAGGCGAGCAGTAGCGAGATGTTCGGCAAGGTGCGCGAGACACCCCAGACCGAACTCACCCCGTTTCACCCACGGTCGCCGTACGGTTGCGCCAAGGTGTTCGGGCACGACATCGTGGTGAACTACCGCGAGAGCTACGACCTCTATGCGTGCAGTGGCATCTTGTTCAACCACGAAGGCCCCCGCCGCGGCCTCGAGTTCGTCACCCGCAAGGTCACCAACGCGGTCGCCCGCATCAAGCTCGGCTTGCAGCACGAGTTGGTGCTCGGCAACCTCGACTCACGGCGCGACTGGGGCTACGCAGGCGACTACGTCAAGGCGATGTGGATGATGCTGCAACAAGACACCCCCGACGACTACGTGGTTTCCACCGGCGATGCACACAGCATCGAGGAACTGGTCGAGCTTGCCTTCGCCGAGGTGGGCATCTCCGATTGGCGGAGCTACGTGCGCCAAGACCCCAAGTTCTTCCGCCCCGCCGAGGTCGATCTGCTCATCGGCGACTCCACCAAGGCCCGCACCAAGCTTGGCTGGAAGCCCGAGGTCGACTTCCCGACGCTCGTGAAGATGATGGTCGCCAACGATCTCGAGATCGAGAGCCAGCGCGCCCGCAGGGGCTGACGCCCGCGATCAGGTCTCGAACGGCATGTCGGTGATGGCGTCCATCACCGAGCCGTGCGTCATCGCCACACCGCTGCGCAGGCGGCTTCGCAAGGCCACGCTGAACGCTACGAGCGCGGCGATCGACGATGCCACCAGACCAAGCTCGACGCGCCGGAACAGCTGGTCGCTCGACAGCCAGGTGACCAGCAAGAACGTGGCCATACCGATACCCCAGCCGAGCGCCACCAGCGCGTGGCCCTTCAAGGCGATCACGGCCTGGGCCATGGCAAGGGCGATCATGTACGTGGCGCTACCGAGGGCGAGCATGGCTAGTGTCTCGCGGCTCAGGTCGGCACCGTAGAACTTCTTGATGACGATTGGACCGAGTGCGAAGGCGCCGATCGTGCCGCCGACACCCACCACGAGCACCACCTTCATCAGCCGTTTGAAGCCCAACCGGAACTCGTCGAGCTCGTTGCGAGCCGCGAGGCGCGACAACCTCGGCAGTAGTGCGGCTTGTACAGCCTGGAACAAGAACAGCGGTACGCGTGCCAGCAGCACGCCGTACGCGAATTGGGTGACCAACTCGCTCTGGTCGTCGTCGGCAAGAAGGTTGGTGGCGACCGGGCCGGCGTTCACGAGGCCGGCTGCGAAGACCGAGCCGAGCAGCAACCAACCCAAGTTAGGGGTGACCTCTTGCCATTCGGCCTCGGGTCCTTCATCGGTGCGAAGGTATCCCCTCGACCACACGTACAACACGCCCGGTAGCGGGGCGAGCGCCACGGCGAAGCCGAACGGGCCGGCGGTCTTGACACCGACAACGGCGAGAGCGACACACAACGCGATGCGCACGACGCCGTCGGAACCCATGACGATGGCGTACGAATTGAACCGACCGCTTCCCGATGAGATGCCACGAGCGATGTGAGCAGGCGCATACGCGGCGAAGGCAACCAGCAACGCGACGAGCATCACCCAGTCGCCGTCGAAGTAGGCGCTGGTGATGACCGGGCTGGCGATGACGATGGCTAGGGCCACGACGAGAGCAAGACCAACACCGAGCGTGAGCACTTTGCGTACCACGGGGCGGCCGCCCTGCTCGATGGCCCGGCGGTGCGCGAGCGCTCGGCCGAGCTCTTGCTCGAGTGGCAAGAAGAACCCGGGAGCGAGGGCGAACGTGGCAAACCACAATGCCGACACGGGCTTGAACGGCTCGTCGCCCCCGAGCGCCCACGTGCCGACTTTGAAGAACGCATAGCTGGCGATGCCCGCGATGAGCAACCCGATGCCGACGGGCAGGGTTCCCTCGGGCAAGGGGGCACGCGCAGAGGACTTGTCGGAGGGTGCCACCAGGTGCAGCAGGCTATCTGCGTCGCCTCGGAAACGCAGGCCTCTCGCCGGGGCCCAGCGACCGATGATTGTCAAGATCCCGTCAAGGTTGATGCGTACGCTGCCGATACATCCCATATGCATCACAGACCATCCGTACTAGCTCTCGTCGGCGTGCTGTCTTGTCTCACCCTCGCCGCTCCCATCCCGGCTCCGCTGGCGGCGGCAAGCGGGTCGCTCCAGCTCGTCGGACGTGGCTGGGGGCACGGAGTCGGGCTGAGCCAGTGGGGTGCCTACGGCTATGCGGTCGACTTTGGCTGGAGCGCCGGGCAGATTCTCGATCACTACTACGGCAACACGGTGGCCGGCACCACAGACAACCCGAGCATCGCAGTGCGCATGTTGTTGCACGACGACCGTCAGACGGCTGTGGTCAATGATCTCGGTACCCTGGTGGTCGACGGTGTGAGCGGCGGCCCGTGGAAGTCGGTCGTTGCTCGTGAATCGACCCAAGGGGTGTACACCGTGTGGGGACGCTCCGACGTGGTGGCGTGTCCCGACCAGAGCGTCGTGCTCTCCGCTGCTGCAGGCTGGACGATCGTTGCCTCGGCCGTCGGCCCGAGCGTCACTATCCGCACCGCGACCGATACCACGTCGACCACCAGCTATGCAGCGCTGCCGGCGCTGTGCGAACCCGATGGCAAGGTGCGGTCGTATCGCGGCATCATCCGCGCCGTCAATGGCACCGACGGCGAGAACCGCACGGTCACCGAGGTGCCGTTGGAGCAGTACCTGCGGTCGGTGGTAGCCAAAGAAATGTCGGCATCGTGGGCAAACGCCGGAGGTGGCCGCGGCGCTCAGGCATTGCAGGCTCAGGCGGTCGCGGCCCGCAGCTATGCGCTTGCCGAGGACCGCTACTCGTACGCCCGCACCTGTGACCTGCAGTACTGCCAGGCCTACCTCGGAGCCGCCGTGCGCTCGGGCCTCAGCAGTGGTTACACAGCCGTCGAGCACCCGTTGATTGATGCTGCAGTCACGGCAACCGTCGGGCAGGTGCGACGCGTCGGTAGCACAACCGGGCCGATCGCGTATGCGATGTTCTCCGCGTCATCGGGTGGCTATACAGCACCCACTGCATTGGGGTATCCGGCCCGACCCGACCTCGGCGATGCCACTGCCGGAAACCCGAGCAACAATTGGTCAGTGTCGATTCCGCTCGACACAGTGCAGGCCGCCTTTCCCAGCATCGGTACCTTCACCGCCTTGGTGGTCGTGTCGCGGAACGGCCTTGGCGACCTGGGTGGACGCGTGCTGCTGACGCGCGTCGAGGGTTCGTCCGGCTCGGTCACCGTCACCGGCGACCAACTACGCACGAAGCTTGGTCTGAAGTCGAACTGGTTTGCCGTCGGTGGAACGACGGCGGCGTTACCCCCCAACACACCGAACCCGGGCAGTGACCCGTGCTTGGGTCGTATGCCACCGCCCACCTCACCAGTGGCTCAGCCCGCAACTGCGGCTCGTTTCACGGCGGTGTCGCCGGTTCGGCTCGTCGATACACGCCTGGGCTTCGGAACGGCCGACGCGCCGCTCGGGGCCGGATGCACGCTGGTGCTGCACCCGCAGGTCGACCCCTCGGCAACCGCTGTTGCCTTGAACCTCACGTCGGTGACGCCCGACCAGAGCGGATTCGTTACCGCCTACCCCTGCGGCGTCGAACGTCCTGAAACCTCGCTCATCCAAGCGCTGGCCGGACGTGTGGTTGCGGGGATGGCCATCGTGCCGCTCGGTGCAGGTGGGAATGTGTGCGTCTACTCCCGATTCGCTACCGAAATCGTCGTCGACCTGTTCGGCTACTACCGACCCGGAGTTGGCGATCGATTCGAGCCGGTCGCGCCCGTACGCCGCTACGACTCGCGCTCCGGATTCGCGCGGCTTGCTGCAGGCACCATCGTGCGCGTGCCGATCGTCGGTCAAGGCGCAGCCCCTGCCGGAGCTACTGCGGCAGCGCTCACCATCCACGCACTGAACGCCACGGCCCCGGGGTTCGCCACCGTGTATCCGTGTTCAGCCGAGGTACCAATCGTCAGTTCGGTCAATGTGCTGACGGGTGACAACGTCACGAATCACGTCGAGGTAGCGCTCGACACCAATGGTGACGTGTGCATCTATGTGCTCACGGCTATGCATCTTGCCGTCGATCTCAGCGGCTGGTACGGACCGACCGCGACCACCGAGTTCTATGCGCTCACGCCGAACAGGGTGATGGATACCCGTGTCAATCAGGGTCTGCCGGGCGCGTTCGTGGCGAATCGCCCACGAGCCATTGCCATGGCGGGTGCTGGTGGAGTA
>JAYTNH010000005.1:0-9558 GCA_043748395.1 Ilumatobacteraceae bacterium
GGCATCCTCGGTGGCGTGCTGGGCGATCACGACTCCGCGCGCCGGCAATCGGCGAGTTCGCTCAAGCGCATCGACAAAATGCGTCCGCAGCTCGAGCGATGGGAAGCACTGTGCGCAGAGGTCGGCGAGGAACCGGCTGCTGTGGCGCTCGCGTGGCTGCTCGCCCAAGAGGGCGTCACCAGCCCCATCATCGGCCCGCGCACCATGCAGCAGTTCGATGGCGCCTCCATCAGGGCAGTCGACCTCACGCTCGAGGCCGATGTGCTGGCGCGAATCAACGCCATCTTCCCCGGCCCGGGAGGCACGGCGCCCGAGGCCTATTCATGGTGACGTCGTCATGGTGACATCGCTCGCTTTCGACCCAGACGAGCTCCGCCAGAGGTATCGCACTGAACGCGACAAGCGACTCCGTGCCGATGGCAACGAGCAGTACGTCGAGATCGCCGGCGAGTACTCGCGCTACCTCGGCGATCCCTATGTGGCGCCGATCACCCGCGAGCCGCTGGCCGACGACGTCGAGGTGGCCATCATCGGCGGTGGCTTCGGTGGTCTGCTGGCGGGCGCGCGCCTGCGCGAGGCGGGCATCACCGACATCAGAGTGATCGAGAAGGGCGGCGACTTCGGGGGCACCTGGTACTGGAACCGATACCCCGGCGCGGCCTGCGACGTCGAGTCGTACATCTATCTGCCGCTGCTCGAAGAGCTCGGGTATATGCCTACCGAGAAGTATTCGCGTGCCCCCGAGATCTTGGCGCACTGCCAGGCGATCGGCCGCCACTTCGACCTGTATGCCAATGCGTGCTTCCAGACCGAGGTCACCGAACTGCGGTGGGACGAATCCGACAGGCGCTGGGTCATCTCGACCAACCGTGGCGACCGCATGCGCGCCCGGTTCGTGTGCATGGCCAATGGCCCGCTCCATCGCCCCAAACTGCCGGGCATTCCCGGTGTCGAGTCGTTCGCAGGGCACTCGTTTCACACCAGCCGATGGGACTACGCGTACACCGGGGGCGACTCCACCGGCGCGCTCACTGGGCTGGCGGGCAAGCGGGTCGGCATCATCGGTACCGGTGCTACGGCTGTGCAGTGCGTGCCCCACCTGGGTGCGTCGGCGGGGCACTTGTATGTGTTCCAACGCACCCCGTCGTCGATCGATGCTCGCGACAATCGCCCCACCGACCCCGACTGGGCCGCTTCGCTCGAACCAGGCTGGCAGAAGCGGCGGATGGAGAACTTCAACAACCTCGTGTCGGGGGTGTTCGAACCTGAAGACCTGGTGAACGATGGTTGGACCGACATCATCGGCAAGCTGCTGGTGATGGTGCGTCGCGACAACGCCGACCTCAGCGCCGGTGGTCTGGAGGGCACGATCGAGTTGGCCGACTTCGAGAAGATGGAGCAGATCCGCTCACGCGTCGACGGCATCGTGAACAACCCGGCCACGGCCGAAGCACTCAAGCCGTATTACCGCCAGTTCTGCAAACGCCCATGTTTCCACGACGAGTACCTCGACACGTTCAATCGACCCAACGTCACATTGGTCGACACCCAGGGCCGCGGCGTCGAGCGCGTCACCGAGCGGGGCGTTGTCGTCGCTGGTGTCGAGTACGAACTCGACTGCCTGATCTATGCCACCGGGTTCGAGGTGGGCACCGAGTACTCGCGTCGCGCCGGTTACGAGATCATCGGCCGCAACGGCATCACGCTGACCGAGAAGTGGGCCGATGGCGCTTCGACGTTGCATGGCATGTACAGCAGGGGCTTTCCGAACTGCTTCATCTTCAGCAACATCCAGTCGGGGTTCACAGTGAACTTTCCGCACATGCTCGACGAGCAGAGCAAGCATCTCGCATACACCCTCGGGCATGCGGCGGGGCACGACGTCACGCTCATCGAAACCACTGCGCAGGCCGAGGCCGAGTGGGTTGACCGCATCGTCGAGTTGTCGCAGATGAACGTCAAGTTCCTCGAGGCGTGTACGCCCGGTTACTACAACAACGAGGGTAAGCCGGGCGACCGCAGCCTGCGCAACGGCAGCTACGGCGCCGGTGCCATCGCCTTCATTCGACTCCTCGAGTCGTGGCGCGACGAGGGCAACCTTGCTGGTCTCAAACTGGGCTGACCCCTCTGGTCGCGGGACTTCTCCGAGTACATTCGCAGCATGACGCACCAGCCTCCCGCGCCCCGCCGCGTGCTCGCCATCTGGCTCGACGGCTTCGACATGGGGTTGGCCGACTCGTGGCAACTCGAACACCTTGGCCGGCTCGCGTCGAGCGGTGCGGTCGCTGTGCTCGATGCAGGTGAGACCCACCGCACGGGTCTGGCGGGTGAGCATCTGGCCACCGGCCTGCACCCTGACTCGTCGCGTCGCTCCAGTCCGGTCACCTTCGAGGCAGATTCGTACCGGTGCTATCAAAGCGGCGCGTGGCATCCACCTGCGTTCGCCGGAACGCCCGTTGTGGTGCTCGACCCGTGCTACTTCGACCTCGTTGGGGCGCCGCCCGAAGTGCAGGGCCTCACTGATTGGGGTTCCCACGATCCTGGGGGGCCACCGGCGAGCCGGCCGCTCACATTGGGCGACGAGGTGCGACAGCGGTTCGGTGCGTGTTCGGCTCGAATGCACACGTACGGAACACCGTGGGCGTCGGCCCAGGAATGCACCGAAATGGCTCGCGTGCTGGCTGCGTCAGTCGAGACCCGAGGCCAGATTGCGTCATGGCTGCTCGGTGAGCGCCTGCCCGATTGGCAGATCGCGCTCATCGGAGTTGCCGAGACGCACGGGGCCATCGAGGGGATGTTTCATGGCGTCGACGAGTCACCATCGTGGCGGGCACAGTCGTCGCGCGCTGCTGCGGCCGATGGTTTGCGCGAGGTGTATACGGCCACCGACGCCCTCGTCGGAAGGCTCGTCGAGCAGTTCCCCGATGCGGTGCACGTGGTGTTCTCGATGCATGGAATGGGTCCGCACAACAGCGACGTACCCAGCATGTTGCTGATTGGTGAGCTCCTCCGGCGTTGGAGTGGCACATCGACACCTGATGGCGCGGTAGCAGTGATCGAGGATGGCATCCCCCAGCTTCCCGCTGGCCAATCGTGGGGCGCCTTCATCGATCGCGCCTTCGATCCCAACCCGGTGAGTCCGCTGGTTGCACTGGCACGGCGCCTGCCTCGACCCCTTCGAGCGATGCTTCGGCGAGCGATCCCGTCCCGGCCCGAAGCCCCGACCGAGGTTCCCTTCGGAGGGCAGCCACTCGACTGGATGCCGGTCATGCGCCATCAGCCGTACTGGCACACCATGCGTGCCTTCGCCATTCCGTCGTACTACGACGGCCGAGTCCGCCTCAACGTGCGCGGTCGTGAGAGCAGCGGCATCGTTGAACCTGGCCAGTACCACCAGGTGCTCGACGAGCTCGAGCTGTTGTTGTCGCAGTGTCGCGATCCCATCACCGCTGAGCCAGTGGTACACCGTTTTGAGCGCCCCTTCGTCGACCCAATGGACGCAAACGCCACCGATGTCGATCTGCTGAT
Organism: Ilumatobacteraceae bacterium; assembly: GCA_043748395.1. Taxonomy (GTDB): domain Bacteria; phylum Actinomycetota; class Acidimicrobiia; order Acidimicrobiales; family Ilumatobacteraceae; genus JAYTNH01. The sequence continues at coordinate 3,529 of JAYTNH010000005.1, forward strand.
TCTGTGGCGTGTGGGTGTGTACGGCGTGACGCACCCTGCGTTGGGCACCATCGGCCCGGTGCCGCCGCGGCGTACCGGGGGACACAGCAGCCCGATCGGCCGAATGTTCATCCACGGTCCGGGGATCAAGCCGATCGATCTCGGGGTGCACAGCTCGTTCGATGTGCTGCCGACGGTGCTCAGCCTGGCAGGTGCTTCAGCCCCTTGGCCGATCGATGGCGAACCCCTGATGACCGTGGACGCGTGACGCGGCTACGATTGGGCAACCAGTAAGGGGGGCTGATGACCACCAGGAATCAATCAATCGACGCGATGGAGAAGGCGAACGAACTCGCGTCGAGTGGTGCCCAGGTGCGGGCCACGACCCAATCCAAGAAGCACACCAACAATAACAAGGTCGACGAGACGCCCGATGGTGTGCGCGAGCTGCAGCGACGGGCCGGTAATCGCGCCACGTCGCAACTCTTGAGCATCGCCCAACCACAGCTCAAGGTGGGCCCGGTGGGCGACCGCTACGAGCGTGAGGCCGATTCCGTGGCCGCGCGAGTGGTGGCAGCACTGCAGCAATCGGCTTCGGCCGGGCAGCCTGCAACGGCGAGCCCCGAAGGCACCGTCGCGCGAAAGATCCAGCGCCGGTCGAGTGCGCCCGAGGTGGGCTACGAAGGCGGCGAGTTGTCGCCTGGCATCGAGACCGACATCAACTCGGCCCGATCTGGCGGTGCGCCGCTCGATGTCGGCACCCGTCGCGACATGGAAGGTGCGTTCGGTACCGACTTCAGCGGTGTGCGTGTTCATACCAATGCCACGGCAACTGCGCTGAACGAGCAGATCCAGGCCAAAGCGTTCACCGTGGGCTCCGACATCTTCTTCAATGGTCCAGCACCCGATGCATCCACACCTGGCGGTCAAGAGTTGCTGGCGCACGAACTCACTCACACCGTGCAACAGCAAGGCGGCTCAGCGGGCGTGCAGCGCTTCTCGCTGTTCGGCAAGAAGAAGAAGCCAACCGCTGAGGAAGTCGCCAAGAAGGAAGAGGTTGTCGAAAGCAAGCGGCTGAAGGGTGAGAAAGAGCTCGGCACCAAGCAGCGCGAACAGACCAAGCAGAAGATCACCGACGACCCCAAGGCCGAGATCGAGCTTCGGAAACGTTTCGACGACGCGATCGACGAAGAAAAGACGCTGAAGGCCAAGCTCGTCAAGGGCGGCATGGACGTCGAAGATGCCGAAACGCAGGCCTACGCCAAGATCTGGCTCGCCGCCGCGCCCGATCTGCGCGCCATTCGACCCATGCGCGAAACACGTGCCGAGAAGTTGGTGTCGAAGACCGTCGAGATGCGCGGCGAGCAAGCGACCGAAAAGGGCCAGAAGCAGGGAATGGAAGACAGCCGCGGCTCGCTCGTGTCGAAGGCAGTCGAAGATCTCATGGTCAAAGAGGTGTTGCTGGTTCGCGACATGTTGAAGCTCATGGTGCCGCTCGACGAGGCGAAACAAGAGGCGTACGAGACGGTGTGGTCGAAGGCGGACCCAAAGGTGGTTGCCAAGCGGCCGCCCGTCGGCTCGAAGCTCGAGGCGAAGGCCTACGAGATCGCCGAGAAGCGCGCCGGTTTGCACACCGACAAAGAGAAGGGGTCGAGCGATGTGCTCGGCCTCGTGGGGAAGGTCGGTGGTGGGGCCATGAAGGTCACAGGCGACATCGGCGCACGCATCAAGAAAGGCTCCGACGACGGCAACAAGAAGACATTGTCGACCGGCGAGAAGGCGGGCGGTGGCATCGAGAGCATCTCCAACATGGTCACGGGAGTGCTCGACTCGATCGTGGGCATCCGCGACTTCATCGTGCTGGTCAATGACCTCACCAAGCAGAAGTCGGTCGACTTCAACGACATCGGCTCGGCGATCAAGGCCGGTCTTGGTGAGATCTCGAAGCTGAACTCCAATGTCAGTAGCGCGATGAAGATCGCCGGCGCGCTCAGCGAAAGTGCACTCGCGTCGGTCGCCGACATGATTCCCATCGTCGACGTCATTGGCAATGCCATCGCTGTAGCGTCAGGTCTGGCCGACACCGTGCCCAACGCGATGCGCTATGGCAGCAACTTGGGCGACATCTACCTGGCGCGCTCCGGCGAGCGGCCCGAGCTCGTGCTGCCGTTGCAGCGACTTGGGCGCCGCAACTTCCAGATGCTCGAAAAGTCGTTCGCCGACACCACGTTTGCGATCACCAAGCTCTCGCTGGGAATCGCCCAACTTGCGACTGCGGGCGCCGACTTCGGGGCCACCACGGCCATCAAGACCGCGGTGCAGGTGATCCAAGCTGCCCACTCACTCGGCCACTTCATTGCCGACGAGGTGTACGCAGTGCAGGCCAAAGACGCCCGCAAGGGCTTCACTGGCAAGACAGAAGGCTCTGCCGAGCAGCTGCTCAAGAAGGATGCCAGCTACGCAATCGATGCGCTCATCACGGCCGCCCTGAAGGGCGACAAGAAGAGCCAGTGGCTGGCTCGCGGTGCCCTGAAAGACAGCTACGGCATCGAGTTCACCACTGGCGACTCGGCCGAGATCGCCGCTGCCCACGACCGTATTCTGAAGATTCTCAAAGAATCGGACGAGCCCAAGACCACGCTCGACAAGTTGAAAGACGGCGTCAAGTCCGTGAAGACCAAAGCCGGCGGTCTCGCCGATAAGGCGGTCGACGTCGGAACTCTGGCCAAGTCGCGCGAGGCCGAAGATGGCAAGAAGCGCGGATTCGGCTGGAAGATGAAGATGTGGTTCAAGTCCGAGGGCGCGCTTGCTCGCCGTATCGCCCAGCAGAACGCCAAGAACGACACCGAACTCGAATCCAGCAAGCAGAAGAAGGGTTCGAAGTACAAGTCGAAGGGCGAAGACCCCAACATCTCAACGCCGAAGGTGCAACAGGCCCTCATCGACGAGATGGACGACATGACGCTCGACGAGCTACAGGCTGCAGCAAAAGATCCCACTCGTAGCCAGTTCGAACAGATCGTGTTCTCTCAGGCTGCTGCTGAGAAGTTGAAACTCGAGATGCAGGGCACCAACGTATGACGCCATTCGACACGGCGATCGCCGCGTACTTCGCGCAGCGTGATTGGGCGGTCGAGCACGTCGATCCAGATGATCCCGACGGCGAGGTGCCCGAAGCAGGGAGCGTCTCGGTCACGTCGGTCAAAGGCGTCAACGGTGTGTGGCCGCTCGTGGTGGGCCTCGTCGGCGATCATCCGCCGTATCTCATTGTGCAGAGCATCGTGCCGCCCATTGCTACTGCTGGCGACGAGGTGGGTGTGCTCGAATTGCTCGCCCGCCTCAACGACGGCCTGGTTGCCGGCTGTTGGGAGCTCAACTTCGACGACGGCACCATTCGATTGCGGTCATCGGTACCGGTCGGCTCGTTGGCGGGCGTCGATCACCAGGTGTTGGTCAACCTCGTCGACGATGTTGTGACGGCGAACGTGGTGGCTGCCGATCGCTTCATCCCTGCCCTCGAGGCGATCATCGACCATCGCGTGGCACCGGCGATCGCCGTGGCCGCGGTCGACGCCGGGCTCGATCCCACTACGTTCGGTGCGTGAAAAACCGGCTCAGAAGTGAGCGCATCATGCCGGCCTGATACACGATGTCGCGAATCAACTGCTTCGTGGTACGTCGTCGCGTGAGCAAGCTTTGGGCGGCTCGCACCGACATCTTCAGTGTCGTCAAGCCCACAGCCGCGAAGTTTGGTTGTTCGACGTCGGTCGGGTGCAGATCGGCGAGATGTACCTCCGCCCGGCCATGCCGGTACACCTTGCGAAGTAACGCAGTGGGCTTCGGCGACAGCCGATAGTGCACGACGGCGTCGTCGACCCACACGAACGGTATGGCAGCGACCGATGCGCGAACGAAGAACTCGAGGTCGTCGCCCCCGTAGGCGAACGACTCGTCGAATCCGCCAAGTGTTGTCCAGACGTCGCGGTGGAAGGCCATGTTGGAGCCCCAGCCTGCTTTGGCACCGGTGTGCGTGACGACCGGCGAAGAGAGTGCGAGACCCCAAGCCTGTAGCGCGGAGGAATTGAGCACAGAGATGTCGAGTGGACCCGCCGCGACGTGTGGTGGCGAAGCGCGAAGCCTTTGCCAATAGGCGTCGATCCAGCCCGCAGCAGTGATGTCGTCGCAATCGCAAGACAGGATGATGTCGCCGACGGCAACGGCGACGCCGACGTTTCGCGCGGAGTTCACCCCCTGAGTCGGCGCGTGCACGACGCGCGTGGCGATCTGTTCGGCGATGGGGTGCGCCGTCACGACACTGGCCGATCCGTCGGTCGAGCCGTTGTCGACCACGATGAGTTCCCACGAACATGACGCGATCTGGGTCTGCAGCGAGTCGAGTTGGCGGGCGATGGTGTGAGCACCGTTGCGTATGGGGATGATGACCGAAACGGCGATCGACCCTTCGGTATGTCTCACGGACCGCTGAAGACGCCGCCGCGTGCGATGTGTTCGTTGCTGCGCTCTGACAGGCGGTCGGATTCGCGATTCTTGACTTCGGCGCGACCGACCACGTGATGGTGCACTTCGTCGGGGCCGTCGGCGAGCCGGAGGGTGCGCTGGCTGTGCCACATGTCGGCCAGTGGGAACCATTGGCTGATGCCGGCGGCGCCGTGCATCTGGATGGCCTGGTCGATGATGTCGCAGCACTTCTCGGGGACCATCGCCTTCACGGCGCTCACCCACACGCGAGCTTCGGCGTTGCCGAGTGTGTCCATCGCCTTGGCGGCGCGCAGCACCATGAGTCGCATCGCCTCGACCTCGATGCGAGCCCGAGCGACGACCTCCATGTTCTTGCCGAGGTTGATCAGCTTCTTGCCGAATCCCTCGCGGGTGAGGCCGCGGTCGACCATCATCTCGATCGCCCGCTCGGCCGAACCGATGGATCGCATGCAGTGATGGATGCGGCCAGGTCCGAGTCGCATCTGGGAGATCTCGAAGCCGCGGCCTTCGCCGAGCAGGATGTTCGACCGGGGCACTCGCACGTCGTTGAAACGGATGTGCATGTGACCGTGCGGTGCGTCGTCGCTGCCGAACACGTACATGGGGCCGACGATCTCGACGCCGGGGGCATCCATCGGCACCAGGATCTGCGACTGCTGCTTGTAGGTGTCGGCGTCGGGGTTGGAGCGAACCATGGTGATCATCACCTTGCAGCGTGGGTCGCCGGCACCCGAGATGTAGAACTTCTCGCCGTTGATCAGCCACTCGTCGCCGTCGAGTACGGCGCTGGTCTGGATCTGCTTGGCATCGGAGCTCATCACACCGGGCTCGGTCATGGCATACGCGGAACGGATTTCGCCGCGCAGCAACGGCTCGAGCCACATCGCCTTTTGCTCGGGCGTGCCCACCCGCTCGATCACCTCCATGTTGCCGGTGTCGGGAGCCGAACAGTTGAGGCACTCAGACGCCAGACGGTTCTTGCCCAACTCGTTGGCGATGTAGGAGTAGTCGAGGTTGCTCAAGCCCTGGCCGGTTTCGGCGTTGGGCAAGAAGAAGTTCCACAATCCCAGTTCACGGGCCTTCGCCTTGGCGCCTTCGAGCAGTTCGAGTTGGCCAGGAGCCCAACTCCAGCGCTCAGCTCGTCGCTCACCCAAGCGGTGGAACTCGTCGGTGATGGGGTCGACCTCGTCACGGATGAATGCCTTGACCGCCTCGTAGAGCGGACGAACGCCTTGCGACATGCGCAGGTCGAGGTCGTCCATGTTGGCCATCTTCAGCGCGCCACCGGTCATGAGTGCTCCCTTGTCGAGTTCCGTTGAGTCCTGGTGCGACCGTAATCGTCGAGCGTTCAGGAATAGAACCCGGAGTGCTTGCTGTTGCAAGCAGTATGCGTATTTCTGAACTCACCAGTGCGGCATTCCGCGCGCTCAACTCCGTGGCCGTCCCCCTCATCCGTGATGGTTTGGGCAACCCACTTCCCATCGGCATCGGCCCGGTCGTCGTCGAGACCACTGGACGCGTCAGCGGCAAGCCGCGACAAGTGCCGCTGTT
>JAYTNH010000006.1:0-3007 GCA_043748395.1 Ilumatobacteraceae bacterium
GCCAAGGATTGGCCCGCCGAACTGGTGATGGAAGTGTTGGTGGCGCGCCTCAGCCGGTTGAGCGCCGGCTCACGCAGATAGGTGAGCCCACACGCGAAAGAACCCGGGCGGATGCCCGGGTTCTGTGGGCACTGCATGGCGGTGGTTCAGCCAGCGGCGTTGAGCTTCTTCATCAGGCGGCTCTTGCGGCGAGCGGCCTGGTTCTTGTGGATGACACCCTTCGAGGCGGCCATGTCGATGCGCTTGACAGCAAGCCGCATGGCTTCGGTGCCCTCGTCGGTGCCAGCGGCAGCGACCGCGTTCTTGGCACGCGTCTTGAGCTCGCTCTTGACGGCCTTGTTGCGCTCAGCACGCTTGGCGTTGGTGAGGATGCGCTTTTTCTGACTCTTGATGTTTGCCACGTAGAAACCCTTGTTCGAGTCGGTCAACCGGTGTGATCGGCCTGGCAAGGCTAACAGCGGTGCTCGCCGCTCCCCAACACGCTCCCCAACACGCTCCCCAACACGCTGCCCAACCCGCTCCCCAACACGCCTCAGGGCAACATCCCGACGGCAAAGTCCCCCGGCAAAGCCCTCCAGGTAGCATCAATCGACCTGCCATGGACCTTTCTCGAATTCGCAACTTCTCGATCATCGCTCATATCGACCACGGCAAGAGCACGCTCAGCGACCGCATCCTCGAACTCACCAATGCGGTCGATGCCCGCGACATGCGCTCGCAATATCTCGACTCGATGGACCTCGAGCGCGAACGAGGCATCACCATCAAGGCTCAGAACGTACGCGTCGACTGGAAGGGGTACACGCTGCATCTCATCGACACCCCCGGTCACGTCGACTTCGGCTACGAGGTCAGCCGCAGCCTGGCGGCGTGTGAAGGCGTGGTTCTGGTGGTCGACGCCGCGCAGGGCATCGAGGCGCAAACCCTTGCCAACTGCTATCTGGCGCTCGAACACGATCTCGAAATCGTGGCGGCGCTCAACAAGATCGACCTGCCGGCCGCCGACCCCGATCGCTATGCGATGGAGATCGAGACCGTGCTCGGCATCAGGGCCGAAGACATCTTGCGCATCTCGGCCAAGACCGGTGATGGCGTCGACCTGCTGCTCGATGCCATCTGTGAGCGCATTCCCGCCCCGGCGGGCGATCCCGATGCGCCACTGCAAGCGCTCATCTTCGACAGCCAGTACGACCAGTATCGCGGTGTCGTGAGCTCCATTCGGGTGATGAACGGTCGCATGACCACCGGCGCCCGCCTCAAGTTCATGCAGGCCGGTACCGACCACGAAGCCATCGAGATCGGCGTTCGTCGTCCGGTGCCTACGCCGGTAGCCGAGCTCGGTCCCGGCGAGGTGGGCTATCTCATCTCGGGTATCAAAGACGTCGGCCAGGCCCGGAGCGGCGAGACCATCACCACGTACACCCATGGCTCCACCGAAGTGCTCGACGGCTACCGAGACCCCAAGCCGATGGTGTTCTGCGGCCTGTTCCCGATCGACGGCGACGACTTCGAGAACCTGCGCGAGAGCATCGAGAAGCTGCGGCTCAACGATGCGTCGCTCAGCTACACACCCGAATCGTCTGGCGCTCTCGGTTTCGGTTTCCGCTGTGGCTTCCTTGGGCTGCTGCACATGGAGATCGTGAAAGAACGCCTCGAGCGCGAGTTCAACCTGGCCCTCATCGCCACTGCACCCAGCGTCGAGTATCGGGTCCACAAGACCAACGGCGATGTCGAACTGGTCGACAATCCGGCCGATCTGCCCGAGCCGCAGAGCATCGACTACATCGAAGAGCCGTCGTTCCGGGTGAGCATCATCACGCCCAAGGAGTACACCGGCACGCTCATGGAGCTGTGCCAGAACCGGCGCGGCGAGATGATGAAACTCGAGTACCTGTCGCCCGAGCGCGTCGAGCTGCACTACCAGATTCCGCTGGCCGAGGTGGTGGTCGACTTCTTCGATCAGATGAAGAGCCGCACCCAGGGGTACGCGAGCCTCGACTACGAGCTCGCGGGGTATCAGCGCAGCAACCTCGTGAAGGTCGACCTGTTGCTCAACTCGATCGTGGCCGACGCGTTCAGCACCATCGTGCATCGCGACAAGGCCTTCGAATATGGCCGGCGGATGTGCGAGAAGCTGAAGGAGCTCATCCCGCGGCAGATGTTCGATGTGCCCATCCAGGCGGCGATCGGCGGCAAGGTGATTGCGCGCGAAACAGTGAAGGCCAAGCGCAAGGACGTGTTGGCCAAGTGTTATGGCGGCGACATCACCCGCAAGCGCAAACTGCTCGAGAAGCAAAAGGAAGGCAAGAAGAAGATGAAGGCCATCGGCCGGGTCGAAGTACCTGGCGACGTGTTCATCTCTGCGCTCAAACTCGACGACTGATGAGCCGCTCGCGATGAGTACCCGGAAGGTCTACGCATCGTCGATGTTTCGTTCGCTGCGTCATCGCGCTGCCCGAACCTTTTTTGTTGGCCTGCTCATCAGCAACGTTGGCTCGTGGATGCAACTCACCGCGATGTCGCTGTTGGTGTACCGCCTCACGGGTAAGGCGACCGACGTCGGCATCACGCTGTTCTGTCAGTTCCTACCCATGCTGGTGCTCGGCGTCTGGGCCGGCGCGATCACCGACCGGGTGAACAAGCAGCGCATGGCACTGCTCACGCAAGGCGGGCTTGCCGTTCAGGCGCTGGTGCTCGGTGGTCTCGAGCTCGGCGGTCTCACCTCGTTGCCGGTCTTCTACGTGCTGTCGCTTGTGCTCGGTGTCATCAACGCGTTCGACAATCCGGCGCGCCGAGGGTTCGTGATCGAACTCGTCGAACCCGACGACATCTCCAACGTCGTGTCGCTCAACACCGCAGTGATGACCGGCTCACGCATCTTTGGTCCCGCATTGGCAGCGTTGCTCATCGGACCTCTGGGTGCAGGCTGGCTGTTCATGATCAATGGTGCGTCGTTCACGGCAATCTTGTGGTCGATTGCGTCGATCTCGCCCACCAAGCTGTATCG
>JAYTNH010000007.1:0-6015 GCA_043748395.1 Ilumatobacteraceae bacterium
AGTACCAGCCCGACCTCATCGACGACAACCATCAGGTGTCGCCGCCCCGCACCGCCGACGAGGGCTACCATCTCACCGAAGACCTCGTCGATCGCGGCATCGCCTACCTCAAAGACCTGCGCGCCTATTCGGCCGACAAGCCGTTTTTCATGTACGTCGCACCCGGTGCGTGCCATGCACCCCACCAAGCGCCGCCCCAGTTCATCGAGCCCTACCGCGGCCGCTTCGACATGGGATGGGATGAGTGGCGCGACGCCGTGTACGCGCGGCAGGTCCAGTCGGGATTGCTGCCTGCCGGTGCTGAGCTGTCGGAACGGCCCACGTGGATACCCGACTGGTCGACCCTGAACGCCGACGAGCGACGGCTGTTCGCGCGGATGATGGAGGTGTACGCCGGCTTTCTCACCCACACCGACGCGCAGATCGGGCGGCTGCTCGAGTTCATCGAGACGCTGGGCGAGCTCGACAACACGATCGTGATGATCATGAGCGACAACGGTGCTTCGGCCGAGGGTGGGCCGGGCGGCACGTTCAACGAGCAGTACTTCTTCAACTTCGTGCCAGAGAACATGGCCGAGAACCTCGCCCGCATCGATGACCTTGGTACGCCTCGCGCCAACAACCACTACCCGTGGGGTTGGGCGTGGGCAGGTAACACGCCGCTCAAACGGTTCAAGCGCGACACCCACGAAGGCGGCGTGTGTGACCCGTTGGTGGTGCACTGGCCGGCCCGGTTCGGCACACCTGGCGAAACCCGCCACCAGTACCTGCACGCGATCGACATCACCCCCACGCTGCTCGCACTGATCGGCATCGAGCCACCCGTGCAGATCAACGGCGTCGCGCAGGCCCCGTTCGACGGCGTCAGCCTGGCGGCCTCGATCACCGACCCTGCGGCACCCGAGGTGCACCTCACGCAGTACTACGAGATGCTCGGCTCACGGGCGATCTACCACGACGGCTGGAAGGCGGTGGTGTTCCATCCGCCGGCAGCGATGGTCTACGACGGCACCGATGCCGGAACCCGATCGTTCGACGACGACATCTGGGAGCTGTACCACGTGGCCGCCGACTTCAGTGAGTGCCACGACCTCGCCGACGCGATGCCCGACAAGCTGGCCGAGATGCAGGCGCTGTGGTGGGACGAGGCCGAACGCAACCAAGTGCTGCCGCTCAACAACCAGCCGGGCCGTTACGGCGACCAAAGGTTCCGCAAGGACCGCTACGTCTTCCACCCGGGTATCGGCTCGATTCCCGAGATGCTCGCGCCGAACACCCGCAACCGCCCGTTCCAGATCATGGCCGCGCTCACGGTGCCTGCCACTGGCCCGTGCGACGGCATCATCGTCGCCCACGGCGGACATTCGGGCGGGTACGCCCTGTACCTCGCAGGGCGGCGGCTGCACTTCGTGAACAACCTGCTCGGGTCGCAGATCACCACCGTGTCGGCGAGCGTCGAACTGCCGGTGGGCGAGGTGCTGGCACGAGCGACGTTCACACCGACGGGCAGGTTCCAGGGCGATGTCGAGCTGTGGTACGCAGACGTGCCCGTGGGCAAGGGACACATCCCGATGACCACGCCCATCAGCTACGGCGTCGACCCGTTCGCCGTCGGATACCAGCGGATGACCCCGATCTGCGACGCACTACCCGGTCGCTCGGCGATCACCGATGGCGTGCTCGACCACGTGGTGATCGAGACGGCGGGCAAGGCGTACCGCGACCCCGAAGGCGAACTGCGCGCAGCCCTGGCGCAGCAGTAGCCGCTCAGCCTTGCCGCTCAGCCTTGCCGCTCGGTCTTGCCGCTCAGTCTTCGAGGTACTCGACCAAGCGGCGTTCGGCATCGTCGCCGAACAATATGCGAGCCACCTCGTCGAGCCCGGCCGAGTTGCGAATGTCTTCGGCGCGCACGACGAGCTCGATCTTCGAACGGCGCCGCATGAAGTCTTCGAGGCGTGTGATCATTTCGGTGGTGGCGGCAAGGTGCAGTTCGACGCGTAGGTAGTCGGCGTTGGCCATGATGTCTTCGCCCATGCGCGGATCGTCGCGGATCGCTTCGAGCATCGAGAACGCACGCCTGCCGTACCGGCGCCACAGCCGATCGGTGAGCGGCTCGGTGTCGGGACGAGTGCGCAACGAGTCGAGCTTCATCAGGCGGGCCTGGCGGTAGAACTCGGCCTTGGTGGCCTTGGCCGGTTCGCCGAACCACGTCTGCACGTCTTTCTCGAGCGGCACGCCGAGCGACTCGACCTCGGCGGCGACTTCCTCGCCCACGTTGAGGCAGTCGGTGAGCTTGCCGCCGAAGATGGTGACCAGTCGCATGCGCCGGTCGGTCTCGATCGCGTGCTTGCGGCTGAGCGATGTCCAGTCGACCTCGCGCTGGTCGGCGCCGGTGGCGCTCACCACCAGCGGACGCACACCCGACCGTTCGGAGATGATGTCGGCGGGCGTGAGCGGCGTGCGTAGGTCGAGGCGTTCGTTAATCTGCTCGAGCAGGAAGTTGCGATCGTCGTCGTCGACCTGCGTGTAGGGCACGTCGACCCGCGTGTCGGTGGTGCCGATGACCGAGCGGTTACCCATGGGGATGACGTAGAACAGACGTTGCGTGTCGTCGAAGAACGCAAGCACACGCAGATGGTCGTCGGTGGTGAGTCGCGGCACCACCAGGTGAATGCCCTTCGAGTAGACGATGCGGTGATCGGTGCGCACCCCCCAGGCAGTGTTGAGCTCGTCGACAAAGGGGCCGGCGGCGTTCACGATCACACGCGCCGTGGTGGTGAGCTCGGCGCCGGAGTCGACATCGCGCAGGCGCGCCACCCAGCGGTCGCCCACGCGTTCGGCCGACACCAGTTCGACGTAGTTCGCCGCAGTCGCCCCCGCCTCGATAGCCGACCGCACGAACGAGAACACGAAACGCGAATCGTTGTCGATGAGGTAGGCGTCGCGGTACTCGATGCCACCGCGCACGTCGGTGGTGTCGATCACCGGTTCTTCGGCGCGGATCTTGTCGACGCTGAGCAGCCGTGGGTAGCGGGTGCCGAACTGACCGATCAGCCAGTACCCGAAGGCGCCGAGGCCGGCGAACCACGGCGGGTACGGCGACGAGTGGTCGAGGCTGGCGAGGAAGCTGATCTCTTTGATGTTGTCGGGGTAGGCCTTCATCAGCCGATTGCGCGACCGACACAGCTTGAACACGAGCCACAGTTCGTAGTGCTCGAGGTACTTGAAGCCGCCCCACACCAGGTTCGATGACTCCTGGCTGGTGAAGTGGCCGAAGTCGCCACGATCGATGAGCGCGACCGACGCGCCGCGACCTGCCAACGCGGCCGAGGCGACGGCCCCGTTGATGCCACCGCCTACGACGAGCACATCGAACACGCCGTCGCGGAGGTCGTCGAGATTCGCTTGCCGAGAGGCCATAGACCCATCGTGGCGCATTCGGCTGTGAATCACCACTTCAACCAAGTTCATTGCACAGGGCAAGTATCGGGGCATACTTGGAGCCTCATGCTGCTCCGCCTCCTGCGCACCTACCTTCGGCCGTACCGGCGGATGCTGGCCGCGGTGGTCGTACTCCAGGCCATCCAAACACTGGCTGCGCTGTACCTGCCCACGATCAGTGCCGACATCATCGACAAGGGCGTGGCCACCGGCGACACCGGGTACATCTGGGGTCGCGGGGCGGTGATGCTCGTCGCCAGCACCGTGCAGATCGGGTTCGCAGTCGTGGCGATCTACTTCGGTTCGAAGGTTGCCATGGCGTTCGGACGCGATGTGCGCGCGGCGCTGTTCCACCAGGTCACCGACTTCTCGACCAAGGAGGTCACGTCGTTCGGCGCGGCCAGCCTCATCACGCGCATCACCAACGACGTGCAGCAGGTGCAGATCCTCGTGCAGATGACCTGCACGCTGCTGATCGCGGCCCCGATCACTGCAGCCGGGGGCGTGATCATGGCCCTGCGCGAAGACGTCGCGCTCACCTGGATTCCCGTCGTCGCGATCCCAATTCTGGTACTGGCAATCGGCACCGTCATCTCGAAGATGATCCCGAACTTCCGACGTATGCAAGATCAGGTCGACGGCATCAATGGCGTGCTGCGCGAGCAGATCACCGGCGTGCGGGTGGTGCGTGCGTTCGTGCGCGAGCCGTACGAGAGCGAGCGATTCGACCGGAGCAACGATCAGCTCACGCGCACCGCCGTGTACGGCGGCCGGCTGATGGGGCTGATGTTCCCCACGGTCACCGTCATCGTCAACCTGTCGATCGTTGCATTGCTCTGGTTCGGCGCCAATCGTGTCGGTTCCGGCGAAACCCAGATCGGTGCACTCATCGCGTTTCTCACCTACCTCACCCAGATCTTGATGGCAGTCATGCTCGCCACGTTCCTGGGCGCGTTGGTGCCTCGCGCCTCGGTGAGCGCCGAGCGCATCAACCAGGTGCTCGACACGCCATCGAGCATCGTCGCTTCGGCCAATCCGGTCACCGAGCTTCCCGCGCTCGCCGCCCTCGAGTTCCGTACTGTCGGGTTCCGCTACCCCGGTGCCGAGCGCGCAGTGGTGACCGGCCTGTCGTTCACCGCCGAGGTGGGCAAGACCACCGCCATCATCGGTAGCACCGGCTCGGGCAAGACCACGCTCATCAACCTCGTCGCCCGGCTCGTCGACGTCACCGACGGCCAGGTGCTGGTGAACGGCGTCGACGTGCGCGAGCTGGCACCCGAGTTGCTGTGGAACCGCATCGGCCTCGTCCCTCAGCGCCCCTACCTGTTCGGTGGCACCGTTGCGAGCAACCTCCGCTACGGCAAGCCCGATGCCACCGACGACGAGCTGTGGGAAGCACTCACCATCGCCCAGGCCGCCGACTTCGTGCGCGCCATGCCCGACGGGCTCGATGCGCCGATCGCGCAAGGCGGCAGCAACGTGTCGGGTGGTCAACGCCAGCGTCTGTCGATCGCGCGGGCGCTGGTACGGCGCCCCGAGGTGTACCTGTTCGACGATTCGTTCAGCGCGCTCGACCTCGCCACCGATGCCCGGCTGCGTACCGCGCTCAGTCCGTACACGCGCGACGCAGTAGTGCTCGTGGTAGCCCAACGGGTGAGCACGATCATCAGCGCCGACCAGATCCTGGTGCTCGAAGACGGCGAACTGGTGGGCGTGGGCACGCATCGCGAACTGCTCGCCACCTGCCCCACGTATGCCGAGATCGTGAGCTCGCAGCTCACCGCCGAGGAGTCGGCAGCATGAGCCCGACAGCATGAGCGAGGTGAAGACCGACGCCCCCCGCAAGGGCGCGACCGCCTTCGAGATGCGCGGGCCCGGCGGCTCGATCGGTGTCCCCACCGAACGCTCGAAGGACTTCGGTCGTTCCACCCGGCGGCTGCTCACCCGACTGCACCGCGAACGCACCATCCTCATCGGCGTGATGGCGCTCGCCGTCACCAGTGTGGCCCTGCTGGTGTTCGGCCCCAAGGTGTTGGGTCATGCCACCGACCTGATCTTCGATGGCTTCGTCAGCAGTCGCAGCGGAGGCGCCGGCATCGACCTCGGGGCGCTCCACCGCACCCTGTGGCTCGCCGTCGGCCTGTACTTTGCGAGCTACGTTCTGTCGTACCTGCAAGGGTTCTTGCTCACCAGTGCGGTGCAGCGAACCATGTTCCAGCTACGCACCGATGTCGAGGCCAAGCTCCACCGCATGCCGCTGTCGTACGTCGACCAACAGTCGCGCGGCGACCTGCTCAGCCGCGTCACGAACGACATCGACAACGTCGCGCAAAGTCTGCAGCAGTCGCTCAGCCAACTGCTCACCGGCCTGCTCACCATCGTGGGCACCCTGGCGATGATGCTGTACGTCTCGTGGCAGCTCGCCATCGTTGCCATCGTCACCGTGCCGCTGTCGATCACCACCATGAAGCGCATCGCGTCGCGTTCGCGGGGACGGTTCATCGCCCAGTGGAAGCACACCGGCATGCTCAACGGCCAAGTCGAAGAAGCGTTCACCGGGCACACGATCGTCAA
>JAYTNH010000008.1:0-4807 GCA_043748395.1 Ilumatobacteraceae bacterium
CGCACGCTCGGCGCTGCCGGCGACGACGACCCCATCGTGCGGGCCATCGTGCAACTCGCGCACGCTCTCGACATGCAGGTAGTGGCCGAGTGGGTCACATCAGCCGATCAACTGCACCGCTTGCGCATGTTGGGCTGCGACATGGTGCAGGGCCATCTGTTGGGTCAGCCTGCTGGCGCCGATGTGTTCGCACTACGCGGCAACAACTGACCTGCGTCAGCCGTTGACCGCAACCTCGTCGAGGTAGTCGGCGAACTTCTCGAGCGCAGCGGCGCGCCGTGTTGGCAGGTGCTCCAGCGGCGGATCGCTGGCCCGGTAACGCTTGAGCACTTGGCGCGCCACCGTGACCTTGTGTACCTCGTCGGGGCCGTCATAGATGCGCGCGGCACGAGCCGCGCGGTACATCGATTCGAGCGGGAGGTCGGTGGTATAGCCCAGCGAGCCGTGGATCTGGATGGCCCGATCGATCACGTTGTAGAGCACCTTTGCACCCCAGAACTTGATGACTCCGATCTCGATGCGCGCGTCGCTGTAGTGCTTGCCGGCGGCGTGGAGTTGGTCCATCTTCCAGGCGGCCTGCAGCGTGAGCAGCCTGGCCGCCTGCATCTCGGCGTAGCTCTCGGCGATCCAGTCCTGCACCATCTGCTTTTCGGCCAGCAGCGACCCGTGCGTGTAGCGGGTGAGCGCGCGCTCGCACAACATGTCGAAGGCGCGCTGGCTCTGTCCGAGCCAACGCATGGCGTGGTGAATACGACCGGGGCCGAGCCGCTTTTGTGCCAGCGCGAAGCCCTGGCCGATGCCCGCCTCGCCGCCGACGATGTTCTCGAACGGCACCCGCACGTTCTCGTACAAGATCTCGGCGTGGCCGCCGGGCTCGCCGGTCTTGTGATCGGGCTCGCCCATGGTGGGCACGTCGCGCACTATGTTCACGCCCTCGGTCTTCGTGGGCACGATGATCATCGAGTAGTTCTTGTATGGCATCTCGTAGTCACCGGTCTTCACCATCACGATCAGAAAGTCGCTGATCGAGGCGTTCGACGAGAACCACTTGTGACCGTTGATCACCCATTCGTCACCGTCGCGCATGGCCGAGGTGGTGAGCAGCGTGGGGTCCGCTCCGGCGCCTGGCTCGGTCATCGAGAAGCAACTGCGCCAGCGACCTTCGAGCAACGGCGTCATCCACTGCTCACGCTGTGCATCGGTACCACCGACGGCGATGAGTTCGGCGTTGCCGCTGTCGGGAGCGTTGTTGCCGAAGATGCTCGGCCCGTAGGGCGTCTGACCGAGGATCTCGTGCATGAGGCCGAGCTTCACCTGACCGAACCCGAGGCCACCCATGTCGGGCGGCAGGTGTGCTGCCCACAAACCCTGACGCCGCACTTCGTCCTTGAGCGGCGCGGTGATCTTGTTGAACGTCGCCCGACCCTCGGTGGTGCGCCACTTGTCGGCAAGTGCCTCCAACGGGATGATCTCGGTGCGCACGAACTCGCGCATCCATGCCAACTTGGCCTCGAACTCGGGCTCGGTCTCGAAGTCCCATGCCATTGCACTACCCCCATCGGCTACGACCCCTGACCGGCGGCCGGGTCGTCGGCTCGACTGTAGCGGGGCACCCGTACACTGCTCGGAGTGACCAACCGGCTGACCGACGTACTCACCGTCGCGGTTTTGGCCTTCGTGGCCGTGCGCCTGGTTGGCGGCGTTCGTGTGGCGCGTTCGAACGATGGTCGGTCGCTCATCGGCGAGATCGTGCGCGGTCTCGGGTGGCGGCACATGTGGCCGGTCCCGCTGGTGCTGGCGGCCGTTCTTGCGGTGGCCGTGCCATTGATGATGGTGCCCGGTCTCGACTGGGGTTGGTGGTCGGCTCTGGGCGGCGATGGCAACCCGGTATTCGGCTCGTCGTCGACCACCGCTGGTTCTTCCTGGGAGTGGCTGGTCCCGTTGATGTTCATGTGCCTGCTCATACCGGCACTTCCGTTGTTCGCGCACGCCGAAGAACGCATGTTCCGCGCCGGCGCGCAGCAGTGGTCGTGGCCCCGACGCGTGGCGAAGGTTCTGCAGTTCGGGATCATTCACGCTGTCGTCGGCATCCCCATCGGAGCCGCGCTGGCGCTCTCGGTGGGCGGCGCGTACTTCATGGGCGTCTACCTGCGAACCTGGAGATCGACGTATGAACAACGACTGGCCGAGCTCGAATCGACGCGGGCCCACACCATGTACAACGGGCTGATCATCGCGCTGGTCGGGGTGGCGTATGCCGTCGAGGCTGCGTTGTGAGCGAGCAGTTCCACGATCGGCCGATCGACGACCACGTTGCATCGATCGAGGTGCGCCGCAACGACGCTGTCGAGGTCACCTACGCCGACGGCGTGGTCGCCACGTTCCCGGTCGCCGACCTACGGGCGGCATGTCCGTGCGCTGGGTGCCGCGGGTCGCGCGAGCGCGGCGAGTCGGCGTGGCCCCAACCCGGCCAGCCGGCCACCATCCGCATCGACGACGCCGAGTTGGCCGGAGCGTGGGGGTTGTCGGTCAGGTGGAGCGATGGTCACGACACCGGCATCTACGCGTGGAGTGTGCTGCGACGTTGGTGGGACGCCGGATTCGCCGTACCGCTCACCCACGACCCATCACCTCGGTAGCCTGAGCGCGTGTCGCTCCCCCAGCCGCCCACCTCCACCGCTTGCTACCGCCACCCACATCGTGAGGCCGGTCGTCACTGCACTCGGTGCGGCAAGCCCGCGTGCGGCGACTGCCTCGTACAAGCAGCCGTTGGTTCGCATTGCCTCGATTGCGCCAAGGCTGCCAAGCCCGACGTTCGCACTCGCGCCAAGTACTGGAACGCCGGCAACCGCACCCTCGCCACGTACGTGCTCATGGGCCTCAACATCGCCGTGTTCATCTACATGGTCGCCAAAGACTCGGGCTCGCTCGGATCTGGACGCGAGATCACGCTGGTGCAGTACGACCTCGGGTTGTTCGAGGGCGCCAAGGGGGGCTCGGGCCTCGCGGGCGGTGGTATGGCCGACGGCGAGTGGTATCGGCTGGTCACATCGGGCTTCTTGCACTTCGGCATCATTCACCTTGCCTTCAACATGTTGCTGCTCTACCAGTTGGGCCAACTGCTCGAACCCGCGTTGGGTCGCGCAAGGTTCGTACTGCTGTACTTCGCGGCACTGTTCGCCGGCTCGTTCGGGGCGTTGCTCACTGCACCGAACTCGCTCACCGGCGGCGCATCGGGCGCAGTGTTCGGCCTCATGGGCGCCGCCGCCGTCGGCCTGCATCGGCGCGGAGTCAACGTGTTCAGCACGGGCATCGGGACCACGCTGCTCATCAACTTGGTGCTCACGTTCTCGATCAGGGGAATCTCGGTCGGCGGACACCTGGGCGGCGTGATCACCGGCGGGTTGTGCGGTTGGGTGATGCTTGCTCCGCAGTGGAAGCCGTCGCCGAAGTGGGCGCTGTGGGCCATGCCGGCCTCGGTGCTTGGGCTCAGCCTGGTGCTCAGCGTGGCGAAGTTCGGCTGACCCTACGCGTACGCACCGGTGGACGATGGCGTTGGGTCGGCATGCGGTCGCTGCTCCATCGGGCCGGCGGCGCCATCACCAAGGCGCACAACTGCACCAGCACCTCGTCGTAGTTGGCACGCCATCCGGCGTAGTCGCGCCATGCCTGCTCGAGGTCGGGTTTGAGCTCGATACCCGCCCCACGCAGCTCGACACACAGCAGGTTGAACTCGCGTTGCGACACCGACATCGGCGTGTCGGGGCCAGGGTCGTGGTCGTACGCGATGCCGTAGAAGTCGGCGATGCGACGCAATGCCAGGTAGCCCGTGCGGATGGTCACCGCTGGGCGCGCGGTGGCGGGGGCCAGCAGCGTCGATGCGGTCAGCGCGGCGGTGTCGAGCACACATCCGGCTGCCGTGAGCCAGTTGCGCTCAGGGTGAGGCGACCGGAAGAACACCAATGATGGCTGGCTGGTGTGGCTCTCCTCGACGTCGACGAACCACTTCTCCCAGGGCTCGAAGAGATCTTCGTCCATGTGGTCGATCCACCCGATCACACTGAAGCGGGTGAGCAGTTCGGCCGGAGACGGCGGCAACCCGGCGCGCACTTCAAGCATGCCCACCAATGCCTCGCGGCGACTGAACGCTCCATAGATGGTTGGCAGATACGAAATCATCAACGAGACGATGCCCAGGCCGAGGCCGGCCTCGACGAACGTGAGGAGGATGCGTCCCGTGCCATCAGGACGCACGAAGCCGAGGGTGAGCAGCGACGAGCCGCTGGTGGTGAACGCCTCGGACAGCGGGTTCACGCCGGTTCCCCAGAACACACCGGTGAAGCCCGCAATGATGATCACGACCCACACGCCCGGCAACAGCACCAGGCCCAAGGGCGCGTACACCGCCATGATGCGGTCGCGTGTGGCGAATGACCGGCGAGGTGATGCGAGATGGTCGAACACCACGCGTAGCGACCGGAAGTGCACCCTGGTGAGCGCCGATGTCGAGGCCCGGGGCAGCACCACGGTCTTGATCGCCGAGCCGAGCGTCCACAGCACCAGACCACCGCCCAGAACGGCCACCAGTACCCGCACAACGATCATCGGGCGAGTGTTGCACACCACACCCGATCTCTGTCATACCCTCCTGTCACCATCGAAGTATGAACACCGCCAGTACAGTCACCCACCCCAATCAGGGCGCCGAGCAGTTGGAGCTCTTACCCACACGTCAGCTGCCGCTGCAGTTCCGCCTCGATCAGCGCACGCGCCAGCGTGGGTTGGCCCACATCGCTGCCATCCGCCA
>JAYTNH010000009.1:0-4727 GCA_043748395.1 Ilumatobacteraceae bacterium
TTCGTCGGTGTCACGCTCGCAGTGGTCGCCTTGGTTGCCGCGCCCATTGTCGGCGGCGTGGTGATCAAGCGATCGGGCGGCTCTCAAGACGAGAGTGCGGAGGTGCGCACCTCAGCGGCTCGCGATGCGATCACGGTGATTCGCCGCCACCTGTGGGACGGTGCCGGCTACCGCTTCAACGCAAACACTGCGCCACACAACCTGGTGCTCGATGCAGGTCTGCTCGGTGGTGTTATCGCGATGATTGGCGCGATAATGCTCGCCGGCCTGGGCGTGTGGACCTTGCTGCGCGGCGCACGCTCGATCGTCCGTACCCGCGATCCCACTCTCGACCCGCGCGCAGCTCTGGGGGCCACCACCCTGGCGTCGCTCACGAGTGCACGCGTCTTCGTCAGTGGCGACCCGTTCACCGACCTCGCGATGTGGGGTTCGCTCGGTCTTGCGATCGGCATTTTGTCGATCTCCATCCGGGGCGACATACCAGCGCGACGTCCGTGGTCGTACCGCCCCCGAAGCGAGCCCTGAGCACACGATTCCAGCCTGATAGGTGCGATCTGAGCGAGACTGGCGGCACATGAGCAGCCGCCGTCGGAATGCGATCACCCCTCGAGATGCCGCGCTCGTCGGCGCAGTGGCATGCACGGGTGCTGTGGTGGCACTGTTCGCCGGCTGCAGTCCCACCGGGTCCGCAGTGCCCGATGGTGTGCTCACCGCATCCTTCGTCGCGTTCGTGACCTGGGCCGCTGCGTCTGCACCCTGGTGGGCGCTCGTGGGTGCCGCCGGTGCTGTGGCAGTGCTATCGATCTCGTCACCATGGTTGGTGGCACTCGCCGCCATCGCAATTGCGATTGGCGCTGGCCTCGGCCTCGAACGCAACAGCTTGCCGTTCGCAAGGGCTGCGTCAGCCGCCATCACCATGCACGTCGCTGTGCGACTCGACTGGGAACCGTTCTTTGCGAGCCGCGGCCTCATGGCGGCGGGCGTTGCTGCTCTGCTTGGCGTTGCCGGATTGTCGCGCCGCTCGCGGGTAACTCGACGCAAGGTCACTCGCGGCCTGCTGGCGGTAGGTGCGTTCGCGCTCGTGGCCCTCATCGGACTCGGAGTTGGCGGTGGCGTCGCCCATTCGAACGCGACGCGTGGCTACGAACGCCTCGTCGAGGGGCTGAGCCATGCTCGCAATGGCGACCCCATCGCGGCATCTGCGTCGTTGCGGCTTGCCGCCACACAGCTCCGCACCGCCGAGCGACGATGGACCGCGCTGTGGTCGCAACCAGCCCGACTGGTGCCAGTTCTGGCCCAGAACCGCTCCGCGATCGGCGAGGTGCTCGACCGCGCGGCGGCCGCCGCCGACGCCGCCGCCGATGCCCTCGGACTGATCGACCTCGACCAACTGCGAGTGGTGGGCGGCGTGGTCGATGTCGAGGCACTCGCACTACTCGCGCGACCATTGAGCGATCTCGAACGCACAGCGACGCAACTCGCCGACGCGCTCGGGTCGGTCGACACCCCATGGCTCTTCGGGCCTGTGCGCGATCGGGTCGACACCGCCCACGAGCTCGCCGTCGAGGTCGCCCGACAGGCTCACACCACAAGCACCGTTGCCACCGTGGGGCCAGCAATGCTCGGCAACGACGGAGCCAGGCGATACCTGGTTGCGTTCACCAGCCCGGGCGAAGCACGTGGCACCAGCGGGCTGATGGGCAACTGGGCCGAGATCACCGTCACCAAGGGCGCCCTCCAACTGACTGCGAGCGGCCGTACGAGCGTGCTGATCGATGCTCTGCGCGCCAACGGCGAAGCAAGCTTGACGGCCTCACCCGACTACTTCTCCCGATACGGCCCATTCGGAGCAGGTGACGGAACGGCTGCCACACCCGTGCAGCCCAAGTTCTGGAGCAACATCACCATGTCGCCCGACATGCCGTCGGTTGGCTCGGCCATGGCGCAGCTCTACGATCAGGCCACCGATCGGCGTGTCGACGGAGTGATCGTGATCGACCCTGAGGGCCTGGCGGCACTGCTCGAGCTCACTGGGCCGGTCACTGTGCCCGACGCCGGCATCACGCTGACCTCGGTCACCGTTCAGCAGTATCTGCTCTTCGATCAGTACACCCGTGCCGAGGCCGACCGCGAGGACGTGCTCGAGGCGGTCACCAAAGCGACCGTCGCGCGAGTGTTGTCTGCCGCGCTGCCCGGGCCCTCGGTACTCGCGCGCGAGCTCGGACCCGCCGCACTCGAGGGCCACATCTCGATGTGGGCAGAACGCGCCGACGAGGAAGCGTTGATGGTGCTCACCGGCACCGACGCATCCATGCCACAGCTCAATGGGCGCGACGGCCTCGCAGTGGTGAACAACAACGCCAGCGGCAGCAAGATCGACACGTTCCTACGCCGCTCAGTGCGATACACGGCCGGCGTCAACGAGCGAACAGGCCAGATTCAGGCGACGCTCACCATCACCCTCGAGAACACAGCGCCCACGACCGGGTATCCCGAGTACGTCATCGGCAACGTCATCGATCTCCCCATCGGCACCAACCGCACCTTGCTCAGCGTGTATACCCCGCTCGCGTTCACGAGCGCGACGCTCGACGGACAACCGGTCGGCCTCACAACGGGATCTGAGAGCGGGTGGCAGGTGCATTCTGCAGTCATCACCCTGGCACCGGCACAAACATCGACGCTGGTCGTCAGCCTCGATGGCTCGTTGCGGCCGGGCGACTACGCGCTGGTGTACCGCCCGCAGGCGCTCGCGTCACCCGGACAGTTCTTCGCCGAGGTCACCAACCAGAACGGCACCACCGTGGCCGGGTACGCCGGCACGTTGCGACGGCGCTCGGTACTGTCGAGCGATGGCCTGTCGAGCCGCGTCTAGCGACTCCGCTAGCTACCCCGCCGCCACCCGCCCACCACCGAAGTCCTGACGTACAGGCCCGAGACGGAGCCTTCCGTCAGGACTTGCCGCGCCTAGGCCTAGAGTTGGCAGGCTCGACAACTGGAGGCCGGGTCCTGGAATCGAACGCAATCCTCGAAGCACTGCGCCGTCGGTGGTGGATCGACTGTGCTCATTGCCGACACGTTCGCCGAAGAGCTCACCAGCTACTTGTCGGAACTGCCGGCCTGGGCCGCACGTGGACGCTCGATGACGTGGCCGGCGCCCATCTCGCCCTCTATGCCGAGATACTCGATCGATGACCCTGCGACTGGTGACGATCTGCACCCACAACCGCACTCGCTCGGTGCTCATGGGAGCCCTCCTTGCCGACCACTTCGGCGAACTCGATGTTGTCACCGACATCACCACTGCCGGCACCATGGCCGATGGGCGACCGGTAACTGCGACCACCGTGCAGTTGTTGGCCGAACGCGGTATCGATGCCAGCGCACACGTCAGCGGAGCGATTACTGCCGAGATGGTGAAGCGTGCCCATCTCGTCATCACGGCCGAGATTGGCCACGTGGTGCACGTGGCCGCGAGCTGGCCAGCCGCGTTCGATCGCACCTTCACGTTGCCCGAACTCGTCCAACGAGGCGAAGCCGCAGGACCGCGCGACGGGCGACCGATCGCGGTCTGGCTGACCGACGTCGGGCACAATCGACCCCGCGGGTACGACTACCTCGCCGGGCACGCGATCCCCGAAGTCGACGACCCCACCGGACGTTCCGCAGCTGTCTGGCATCAGTCGTTCACGGAGATCGACCACCTGTGCGCCCGGCTCGCGAGGCTGGTGGCGTGAACCTCTCGTCAGCGCTCAAGCGCACGTCGACGATGTTCGACAAGGTCGCACGCCCGCGGTCGGGCGTGGTGGTGCTCATCTACCACCGGGTGGGAGGCGGTTCGTCAAGCCAGGTCGATCTCGATCCAACAGTGTTCGATGCCCATCTCGCACACCTCGCCGAACACCATCACGTGGTCACGCTCGACCATGCGGTGCGCGCACTCACTGCGGGCGAACCGTTGGAGGGCGTGGTGATCACCTTCGACGACGGCACCACCGACTTCCTCGACTACACAGTTCCGGCCCTGGTGCGCCACGGGTTGCCCGCCACGCTGTACGCAGCCACTGCGTACATCGACAGTGGCGAGCGGTTCCCGTGGGACGCTCCCCCAGTGTCGTGGGCTGGATTGCGCGAGGCGACTGCCACCGGGCTCGTGACGGTCGGATCGCATACACACACGCATGCGCTCCTCGATCGGCTCTCCCCCGCCGACATGTGCGACGACCTCGACCGTTCGATCGAGCTCATCGGCTCGAACCTGGGCGTGGTCCCCTCGCACTTCGCCTACCCGAAGGCGGTGCCCGGTTCCCCTGCGGCCGAGGTGGCCGTGCGGCGCCGTTTCAGCTCCGCTGCGCTGGCAGGTAGTCGCGTCAACCGATCGGGGCACGTCGACGTTCACCGCCTTCACCGCACTCCGGTGCAGCGCAGCGACGGGCAGACCTACTTCGAGGCCAAAGCGCGCGGCGGTATGCGATTAGAGGGTCGGCTGCGCGCCGTGCACGCCGGCATCAAGTACCGAGGCGACACTCGATGACCACCGCCCGGCGCCGAGTGGTGCACATCACCACCACCGACATGAGCCTCGACTGGCTGCTCGGCCCGCAGCTGCGGGCGTTCAGTGCGGCTGGATACGAGGTCGTTGGCATGTCGGCGCCCGGCCCGCACGTGGCCAACCTGGCCAAGTTGGGGGTACGCCACGTGGCCGTACCCGCGTTCACCCGCAGCAC
>JAYTNH010000010.1:0-4400 GCA_043748395.1 Ilumatobacteraceae bacterium
CCGACCCCCGAACCTGGGCGATGTCATGAAATCCGACAGCTCGTATCGGATGACATGACAGCGCGCTCGTTCTCGGATCGTTGTGAGACCGTTCGTACATGCTCGGCGAATGGATCAACGCTTTGCTCTTCTCGCTGCAGCGGCAGCCACCAACCACGGCCTCGTCGACATCGGCCTTGCGCGCCGGCTGGGCGTCACCGTCCGCATGCGCCTGCGCTGGTGCACGATGGGCCTGCTCGAGCAGGTGGCCCCTCGGGTCTACCGCTTGGCGGGCGCTCCGATTACCTGGCGACAGGGCTTGGTTGCCGGGGTCTGCAGCCTGCCCAAGAACGCGATGGTCGCTGGGCGGTCAGGGGCACGACTCGCCGGGTTCGATGGTTTCGTCGAGGGTGAGGCCGAGTTCATTGCGCCACGCGCGGCGCGATCGAGGGCAGTCGACGGGCGGGTGGTCTACACCAGCCGCGCCATCCCCGCCGGCGACCGACGGTACATCGACGGCATCCCTGTATTGGGCGCGGAACGACTGATCCTCGAATCACCATTGTTCGGGTTCACGAACATCGAGACCGAGAACTCGATCGACTCGGCGATCAGGCTGCGGTTGACCACCCACGCCCGACTCGTCATGCGACTCGAGCGCGACGTACCCACCGGAGTCAGGGGCCGCTCCATCCTCTGCGCCGCACTCATCGATGCCGGTGGCGAGAGCCGGCTCGAGCGTCTGTTCCTCCGCATGGTCCGCACTGCCGGACTCCCCCGCCCAACCCTGCAGCGCACCTATCGCAACGGTGGCCGGGTCGTCGCCCGTGTCGATGCGGCGTTCCCCGGTGGATTGATCGTCGAACTGAACGGACACGGCACTCACTCCAGCCGCCGTCAGCGTCAACGCGATGCACAGCGCCACACTGAACTCACGCTGCGCGGCAACCGAGTGCTCACCTTCACCTACGAAGATCAGGTCGAGCGACCCGACTGGATGATGCAGCAACTCCGGTCCGCTGGCGTCAAGGCCGCGTGATTCCGTCACGCTGTCATGAAATCCCACATGACGTGTCGGATCTCATGACAGCGCCGGGTCGCGCTGCAATCGGTACGGTGCGGAGATGACTTCAGCGAACTCAGGTGTGGTGCTGCTCGATGTGAATGAGCGCATCGCCACCATCACCCTCAACCGTCCCGACGTACGCAACGCCTTGTCCAGCGAGGTGTTGGGGTTGTTGCCGCAACTCATGCGCGACGCCGACAGTCGCGACGATGTCGACGTGATCATCCTCACCGGCACCGACCCGGCGTTCTGTGCCGGACTCGATCTGAGAGAGCTCGGCTCTACAGCGGGCAACCTCGGCGGCACCGGAGCCGACGGATCGGCCAACGCCGACGGTGTGCGGGGTCCGTTCCCCAAGCTCGGCAAGCCGCTCATCGGGGCAGTCAACGGTGTCGCCGTCACCGGAGGTTTCGAGTTGGCGCTGAACTGCGACTTCCTGGTGGCCAGCGAACACGCCAAGTTCGGCGATACGCACAGCCGGGTAGGCGTCATGCCCGGTTGGGGTCTCACCGTGCTGCTTCCCCAGGCGATCGGGGTTCGCCGGGCACGCGAGATGAGCTTCACGGGCAACTTCATGCTCGCCGACGAAGCGCTGTACTTCGGGCTCGTGAACCACGTCGTGCCCCACGCCGACCTCATGGCGTTCACGCGTCAACTCGCCGCCGATATCATCGGCAACGATCAGCAGGGAGTACGTCAGATCCGCAGCACGTACGCCGCGATCAGTGCCGAGACCGACGGCTGGCGCGTCGAGGCCGACGATTCGCGTCGGTGGCGGCGCGAGCAGTTCAGCGCGGAACGAGTGGAAGCCCGCCGCGCCGAGATTCAGGCCCGCGGCCGGCAGCAATAGTGCCGCCATGTCACAGCCGGCAGCAATAGTGCCGCCATGGACTACAGCGTGGCGCCGCGGTCGCGGAGTTCTTGGCGTACGGCTTCGGCGATGTCGAGCGCGAGGATTTCGGCACCTGCGACGTTGAGGTGAAAGCCATCATCGCCGCGCACGTCCTTACCGATGCCGTCGCGAGGGTCGATCACGAACTCGGCCCAACCACCGTTGCGACCCGAGAACCGCGCCCCCGTGTCGATCATGATGACCTTCGGCCGTTTGGCCGCCTCAGCCTTCACCACCTCGTCCTGCACCTGCATGCGGGCGGTGACCTCGGGGTTGTCGTCGTTGGGGATGCCAACCCACACGATGGTGCGCCCACCTGCCAGTAGCTGATCCATCGTGACGCCCACTCGGCGGCCGTACTCTTCGCGCCACGCGGCATCGTGCTCGGCGTCGCCATTCGGTTGGTTGTGGATGAACGTTCCGTCGGCCACAGAAAGGCCCTGCGCATCGTTGCCGCCGAAGGTGACCACCACGATGTCAGGGTTCACTTGGGGAAGGATCTCGTTGAAGTGCGCCGGCCAATCGTAGAAGTCGGGACGCGACAGACCTGACGACACCTTGTAGTCGAGATGGGTCTCGACCAGGCCGGTCTGGTCGAGCAGCGTCTCGAGGTAGGGCCCGAACGTGCCGGCATCGCTGTCGCCGGCGATGAGCAGCAAGGCCTTGTTGTCGGGCGTCGGCGTGGTGCGTTCCTTCGGCGGCGAAGTGGTAGAGGTGGTCGGCCCTGCCGTGATCGTTGATCCGCCCGCGCTGACCACCAGCGAGGTGGCCGGCGGGACCGCGTTCGCTCGCGACGGCTCACTGCCTCCGAAGGCAGCCTGGAACACTGTGACCGCAGCGAGAACCCCGACGACGAGCAAGCCGATGGCGCCGACGCGTCGCAGCAGGTACGTGCGTTGGCTGACCGGGGGCCGAGCGTTGCGTGGGTAGGAAGGGCGGTACGACATGCGTAGATCGCGGCCAATGCTACGGCTCGGCACGCCTTCGACGCCGCACCCCACATCGCCGCTTCACCAGCGCGCTCCAGCACGGGTAGCATGCCGGTGTGGATAATCCATTCACACAATCCAATACTCCAAGGGGGAGAAACATGCGCAAGAGCACGCGCGTTGCCACCGTGGCACTCGTTGCCACACTTGGTCTTCTCGCCACCGCATGCGGTAGCGATAGCAAGACGGCCACCACTACATTGAAGGTCGGCGTCGCGTTCGACACGGGCGGCCGAGGCGACGGTACGTTCAACGACTCGGCCGGCCGAGGCGCCGAACGAGCAGTCACCGAGCTTGGTGCCACCAAGCAAGAACTCGAGGCCATCAGCGAAGACGACCGCAAGCCGAACCTCGAAGCCCTCACGAAGGCCGGCAACAACCCGGTCATCGCCGTTGGTTTCGCATTCGGTGACGCCCTCACCGAAATCGCTGCCGCCAACCCCGACACCGTGTTCGGCTGGATCGACGGCTACTTCGATGCGCCGAACGTGAAGACCACCGGTTTCGCCGAAGAGCAGGGCTCGTTCCTCGTGGGTGCCGCAGCGGCACTCAAGAGCGAGAGCGGCCACATCGGCTTCATCGGCGGTCAAGAGATCGACCTGATCAAGAAGTTCGAGGCCGGCTACATCGCTGGTGCCAAGGCCGTGAACCCTGACATCAAGATCGAGTCGCAGTACCTCGGCGCCGCTGGCGACAACGCCGCCTGGGGCTCGCCCGACAAGGCCAAGGAAATCGCCCTGTCGTGGTTCGCCGACGGCGCCGACGTGGTGTACACCGCCGCTGGCGGTTCGGGCGCAGGCACCATCGACGCAGCTGTCGAAGCCGGCGAAGGCAAGTGGGCTATCGGGGTCGACTCCGACCAGTACCTCAGCGCCACTCCCGAGCAGCAGGCACACATCCTCACCTCCATGCTGAAGCGAGTCGACACTGCTGTGTTCGAATTCGCCAAGGCCGTGCAGGACGGTGACCTCACCGGTGGCTTCAAGACCTTCGACCTCTCCAACGACGGCGTCGGCTACTCCACCTCCGGTGGATACCTCGACGATGTCAAGGACCAGTTGGAAGCCTTCAAGGCCGACATCATCAGCGGCAAGATCAAGGTGCCCACGGCTCCCTGATCAGCCCAGCTGATTCGTCGATCTGACGATTGCAATGTGAGAGCCCGGGGGTCGCACCCCGGGCTCTCTGCTATAACGACACAGACGTATCGCACGCGAAGCAAGGGGACGCATGGCCGAGAACGAGCGAACTGCGAGCGGCGACGAACTCGCCGTCGAACTCACCGGAATCGGCAAGCGATTTCCTGGGGTCATCGCCAACTACGACATCGACCTACGTGTTCGCCGTGGCACCATCCATGCCATCGTCGGCGAGAACGGTGCGGGCAAGTCGACACTCATGAAGACGCTGTACGGCATGCACCAACCCGACTCGGGCACGATCCGGGTCAACGGTGTCGAGCGCAGGTTCCGGT
>JAYTNH010000011.1:0-5644 GCA_043748395.1 Ilumatobacteraceae bacterium
TACGCACAGCCCACCGACCGCCGCCTTCGCCGCTGGCCCGTCTACGCCGCCGAGCGACTTGCGGCGATGTTCAGCGATGTCGAGCTGGTGCAGAACATCGAAGACGTCCACACCCTGATCGAGGTGCTGCACGTGCCGGCACGCAAGGTGCACGTGCTTGGCAACGGCATCGATCTCGAACGGTTCGATCCCGCTGCCGTCGACTCGGGGGTTCGCCAGCGGTTGCGTTCCCAGTGGGGCATCGGCGACCACGACGTGGCGTGCGGGGTGGTCGGCCGGCTGGTGCGCGAGAAGGGCATCGTCGAACTCCTCGATGCCGCCCATCAGCTACGCGAATCGGGCTCACCTGCCCGATTCGTCATCGTCGGACCCACCGACAACGACAAGGCCGATGCCGTCGAGCAGTCACTGCTCGAACGGGCTGCTGCCGACGGCGTGGTGTTCACCGGTCAGCGCACCGACATGCCTCAGTGCTACGCCGCGATGGATGTGTTCGTCACCGCGAGCTGGCGAGAAGGCTTCCCACGCGCGGCCATGGAGGCCGCTGCCATGGGACTGCCGACGGTGGCCACCGACATTCGCGGCAACAGACAGGTGATCGAGCATGGCGTCACGGGGGTGCTGGTTCCCGTGCGCGACAGTGGTGCGCTCGCGGCGGCAATCGCAGGCTTGGCCGACGACTCAGCGCTACGAGCGGAACAGTCTGCAGCAGCGCGTCGGGTCGCGGCCGATCGATTCGACCAGGCCAAGGTGATCGGCATCACCCTCGACCAGTACGCAGCTCACTGACGTTCGACAGGTGCCAGCACGCGACTCGCTGAACAGCACGACCTCGGCCTGTGGGCGACAGCCTGTTGCGCGGCCTCTACACCGTGGCTGGAACTCCGACAACCGTGGCACCCGACTGAACGTTGCGGGTGACAACGGCACCGCCACCCACGATGGCACCCTCCCCCACGATCAGTCCCGGGAGCACCCTGGCTCCGACCCCGACCAGGGTAAGCGCGCCGATGATGACATCGCCGGCGATGGCAACTCCGGGCGCGACATGCGCACAGCTACCCACCACGCCGTCGTGGTCGACGGACGCATTGGTGTTGATGATGGCACCGCGCTCGACACGTGTGGCAGCGTTCACCACGGCACCCGGCAACAGCGCAACCCCTTCGCCGAGCTGCGCCGTGCGCGACACCATGGCAAACCTACTGACAGCCGAGGTGAGCGAGTGCCCAGCCGCGACACATCGTTCGATCACGGCGAGGCGGGCCGCGTTGTCGCCGACCGCTACGAACACGTGGGTGGCCAGCGTGGTGGACATGAGCGCGTCGAGGTCGGCATCGGTACCGAGCATCGGCACACCGAGGTCGGGCAGACCGGTGCCGTCGCGGCTGACGCACCCGATCACATCGGTGCCATCGTGGTCGAGCAGTGCTTCGATGCACACCCTGGCGTGCCCGCCGGCACCCACCACCAGCACGCGGCGTCGACTCGATGTCATTCGGGCACAGTACCGGACGCTCGACTCACCACCGCGACGAGCACCCCCATCGCAATCGAGCTACCGCCTGCCAGGGCGACCCAACGGAGGGCTGGATCGAGGGTGGGTTGCAGGGCTCCGGTTCGAGCGACCACGACGCTCGCGACAGCGCCAATGGTGGCCACCAGCGATCGCGCCCACAGCGACGTGCGCGCCAGGCGGGGCACGATCGCCGCAACAGCCGGAGCAAGCAGCACCGGCCACATCGCAAACAGTGTTCCGACGAGCGCACTCTGCCGACCGGTAGAGCCGTACACCCCAGCCCACAGAACCGCTGCGGCGGCAAGGCCGTGCAGACCGGCGTGCAACAACTTCCTGTCGTAGCACTCGATGGCTACCAGCAACATCACGACGAACGCCACCGTCGGCATCTGATCGCTGGTCTCGGGAACGCACAGATAGACGGCTACCGCCGATGCGGCGATCGCCGCAAGCACCGCGCCGGGTGTCGGCATGAGTCGCCGAGCAACGGGCAGGGCGATCGCCGTCGCCATCGCCACGATGGGGACGGCGGCGATGGCCCACCGGTGGTCGCGGTCGCCCAGGCGCGACGTCGTCCACGTGTGCCAGACAACGAGCATTCCTACCGCAAGGCCCCAGGCCCACACGAACCGGGGATTCGGTTCAGGACGGGTCATGACGCGAGTCTCGCAGAGGACCGCGTATCCTCTGCCCATGCGCGTGGTGGTCACTGGCGGAGCCGGTTTCATCGGATCAAACCTGTGCCGACACCTGTTGTCGGCATCAGCCACCACGTCGGTCGTCGTGCTCGACGATCTCGCCACCGGCAACCTTGCCAACCTCGATGGCCTCGATGTCACGTTCGTCGAGGGGACGATCCTCGACGACGCGACACTCGACCGTGCCTGCGCAGGGGCGTCGGCCATCGTGCACTTGGCCGCCCTCGGTAGCGTGCCGCGCAGCATCGCCCACCCTCTCGCCACGCACCACGCCAACTCCACCGGCACGGTGATGGTGCTCGAGGCCGCTCGACGGCACGGGAACCTGCACGTCGTGGCCGCTTCGTCGAGCAGCGTCTACGGCTCCAACCCCACCTTGCCCAAGCACGAAGGGCTCGCCACGCGCCCCATGTCGCCCTACGGGGCCAGCAAGCTCGCCACCGAGTCGGCGGTCATCGCCTGGGGGAGCAGCTATCGCCTCCCGGTGCTCGCCTTCCGCTTCTTCAACGTGTTCGGCCCGCACCAACCCGCCGGGCACGCCTACGCGGCCGTTATTCCGGCGTTTGTCGACGCTGCTCTGGCCGGTCGGCCACTACCGGTTCATGGCGACGGCTCACAGAGCCGCGACTTCACGTACGTCGACACCGTGTGCGCCGTCGTAGTCGATGCCATCACGCGTGGCATCACCAGCGACGAACCGATCAACCTCGCGCACGGCACCCGCATCAGCCTGCTCGATGTGATCGACGAACTCGAGCACATCGTCGGACATCCGCTCGAACGTTCGCACACGGCCTCGCGCACGGGTGATGTGCAACACAGCCAGGCCGATTCCACGCGCTTGCTGTCAATGTTCGGCAACGTCGAGCCCACACCCTTCGCGCACGGTTTGGCCGCGACGGTGCAATGGATGCGCGGCCAGGTGCCGGCTCAGGCCTGAGCGTCGGTCGCTGCGCCGGCGACGACTCGGGCGACGAGCTCGATCTGGTCGTCGCCGAGCACACTGCCGCTTGGAAGACAAAGTCCGTGCGTGAACAACTGCTCACTCGTGCCGTCGACGCGGGCGGGTTGTCGAGCGAACACAGGCTGCAGATGCATCGGCTTCCACAATGGCCTGCTCTCGATATCGACGGCATCGAGAGCACGTTGCACCGCGTTGCGCTGTTCGGTTGAGCCGAACACGATGCACGTGAGCCACCCGTTCCAGCCGCTCCACGAGGGCACCGGCATGAACGACACACCGGGTACCTCGGCCAGCCGTTGGCGGTACAGCTTGTTGATCGCGAGTCGCCGAGCCGACATGGCAGGCAACCGCTGCAGCTGAGCCCGACCCATTGCCGCCAGCAGGTTGCTGAGCCGGTAGTTGTACCCGATCTCGGTGTGCTCGTAGTGGACCGTTGGCAAGCGAGCCTGCGTGGCGAGATGACGAACTCGATCGGCCATAGCCGCATCGGGGCTCAGGTACATGCCGCCGCCGCTGGTTGTCATGATCTTGTTGCCATTGAACGACAACACCCCGGCGTCGCCAAGCGTTCCGGCCGGGCGGCCTCGGTAGGTGGCACCCAGGGCCTCGGCAGCATCCTCGATGAGGGGTATGCCGAGCTCTGCACACTGGGGAGCAATGAGGTCGTAGTCGGCGCATTGACCGTAGAGATCGACCACCACGACGGCCTTGGGTAACTGGTTGAGCCGACGCGCCTCCGCGAGTTCGTCGGCGAGTAGTTGTGGGCTGATGTTCCAGCTCGTCGATTCGCTGTCGACGAACACCGGCTGGGCGCCGCAGTACGCCACCGCGTTGGCGGACGCCGCGAACGTGAATGACGACACGATCACCCGATCGTCGGGCCCGACACCGCTGGTGTGCAACGCCAGGTGCAGGGCCGCACTGCCGCTCGACATGGCCACCGCGCCCGGCCAGCCAGTGACGGCCGCTATGTCGGCCTCGAACGCAACGAGCTCAGGACCGGCCGGGGCCACCCACCCACTGTCGAACGCACGCAACAATGCCTCGCGTTCGAGCTGGCCGACATCGGGTTGTGACAAGTAGATGCGAGTCATCGACGCTCGACTCGACCGGCAACACTCCGCTCGGCCGCACACCGCAGGGCAACCACGGTGGCGCCACCGCATCGGTCGACGATGTCGGCGGCCTCGGCCAAGCTCAGCGGCTCGACAGGTACGTGCGTGATGAGCGGGTGAACCGGGCGTTCGTCGTTCTCGTCGTGGGCGAGCAGGACTTCGTGCAGCTTCTCACCAGGACGAAGGCCCGTGATCACAATGGGGAGAGGTGGGCGCTGTTGGTTCGCGAAGCGTCGGGCGACGTCGATGATGCGCACCGGCTCACCCATGTCGAGCACGAGCACCTCGCCGGAGCGGCCGATGGCACCGGCGTAGATGGTGAGCCGCACGGCCTCGTGCACCGTCATGAAGTAACGGGTGACTTCGGGGTGGGTAACGGTGATCGGACCGCCCGCTTCGACCTGTTTGCGGAACGATGGCACGACCGAACCACGCGATCCGAGCACGTTGCCGAAACGCACCGACACGAACGTGCCATCGGCGCCGGAGGCTGCGTGAGCGGTGAGTCGCTCGGCGATGCGCTTCGAGTAACCGAGCACGTTGACCGGATCCGCAGCCTTGTCGGTGCTCACATTGACCAGGCGCTCAACGCCTGCTTCGATGCTGACATCGATCACGTGCTGCGTTGCGACGACGTTCGTCTTCCACGCTTCGGCTGGTGCCGCCTCGAGCAGTGGAAGGTGCTTGAGAGCCGCTGCGTGGAACACGACCTGCGGCCGGTGGTGCGCGAACACCTCTGCCAGACGTTCGCGATCGCGGATGTCGGCAAGCACCAGGTTGGGGTCGTCAAGCAGCGCGTGCCCGGCGAGGAGCAACTGCACGGCGTGCAAGCCGCCTTCGTCGCGGTCGAGCATCACCAACGAGGCCGGGTCGAGTCGGGCCAGCTGCACGCAGAGTTCACTGCCGATGCTGCCACCCGCGCCTGTGACCAACACTCGCTTGCCGGTGATGTAATGAGCCACCACCTCTGTGTCGACGTCGGCGACTTCGCGACCCAGCAGGTGTTCCTCAGTGAGCGGCTGAATGTCGGCGAGGCCTGCGTCGCCTAACATGTCTCTGACCGACGGAAGCACGAGCAGTCGCAACTCCGCCGCATTGGCCAGCGAGTTGACCCGACGAAGCAGTCGGCCGTCGGCCGAAGAAACCGCCAGCAACACCGTGACGGCATCGTTCGCGGCCGCGACGTCGGCAAGGTCGTCGATGGTGCCCTGCACGCGCACGCCGCTGATGCGCAACCGTTGCTTGGAGCCGTCATCATCGACCACGGCCACAGGCAGATAGGGGCTGTCGGTCTGCGTCAGCATCGCCTTGATGATGCGCTCGGCCCCTGCCCCCGCTCCGATCACTA
>JAYTNH010000012.1:0-8067 GCA_043748395.1 Ilumatobacteraceae bacterium
GTTCGATCGCGCCCGCCGGCGTCGAGCTTGGGCGTGTTGATCGGCAGCTTGTAGCCGAACAGCATGGCCAGACCGAGCACCATGAACACCAGTCCGATCACGCCGGTTGCGTAATGCGCGTTGTCGAGCAGCCACCCCGTGAAGAACTCGCTGATCGCGCCGATGACGATGAACACCAGGATGAAGCCGGCCGACACGGTGCTGGACACGATCAAGGCGCGTCGGATGGGGGCGCGCTGGCTACCCGGCTCGGTGCTGCTGATCCCCAGGAAGTACATCAGGTACGTGGGGAGCAACACGAAGCCACACGGGTTGATGGCCGCGACCAGGCCGCGGATGAAACTGAGCGAGAGGTTCATAGAAGATCGGTCTCGATGATCTCACGCAATCGGTCGGCGGTCAGCTCACCGGTCTGGCGCACGATGGTTCCATCGGCCGCAACGATGAGAGTCACGGGTGCTGTCACGATGCCGGCCGCCGTGGTGAAGCGACCGTCGGGGTCACCGTACAGCTCGTACTGAACACCGCGATCGCGGGCGAACGACTCGTTGACGTCGGCTGAGTCCAGCGGATTGATGCCCACGAAGCGCACGGTGTCGCCAAACTCGGCGTGGACCTGAGCAAACGCGGGAAGCTCCTTGCGGCACGGTACGCAGGTGGAGTACCAGATGTTGACGATGAGCGGTTGACCGATGAGCTCGCTCGAGTTGATCGTGTTGCCATCGAGCGTCTCGATGTCGACCTCGGGGAAGGGGGTTCCGGTGACCGCAGCGTTGGTGCCGATGCCAGGGGGCTGTACCTCCACGGTGGAAGTGAGGGTTGTGCTGTCGTCGCTGGTGCCCGACCGGCTGACGAGGTAGCCGATACCGATCGATGCAACGGCTGCGACGGCCAGTGAGCTGATCATCAGCCGCTTGTTGAGCCTCACTCGGCCAGGCTAGCGGCCGACCGTTTTCGAACAGGCTGCGCGACCAGCCCGAGGGTCGTCGAGACGTTGCCTCGGACTGGTCATTGGCGCAGCCCTGTCACGCGACGAGGTGCGGGGGGATGGGCACTTCGTCGATGATCACCACGGGTCTGGGGTGCTTGGGCGGTCTTCCCCGTGGCCGCTTGTTGATGATCACGCGTCCGTTTTCGATGAGCTCGCCGCCCCACACGCCCCATGGTTCGGCCCGCTCGATGGCCCCTTCGAGGCAGCTGGCGGCAAGTGTGCACTTGCTGCAGATTGCCTTGGCGCGGCCGATGTTGAGCGGGGTGTCCGAGAAGAACAGGTGCGTGAGGGTGCCGTTGCCGTCGGCGCAGCGAGCCTTGGCAGTGCGCGCGGGGGCGACCGTGTAGGTGGTCTCGAGTTCCGCGTCGAATTCGGTGAGGTCGTCGAGTTCGGTGGTGTCGGTGATGTGGTTGATGTCCAGGGTGTACATGTGTTCCTCTCGGGGGAAGGCCGGAAAAAGCAGAAAGACCGTCGGGATGAGTTCCCGACGGTCTCGGAGCAATTGCTTCCGACGTATGTGTTCTACGTCGTTCGCTGCTCGAGCGGTCGGGTGGGGCGCTTGCTCCCAGTGTTCTGATTGGCGAAGATCGGCTTCACCGCATAGGTCACCGTGGAGCACCACCGGTCGCTGTGACCGAGCCCGGTGCACGGGCGCGAGCCAGCGGCCGTGGTGGCCATCTGTGCTGTGTGCGTCGTGCGGTTCATTCGGGCTCTGCTCGTTCCAGTCGTCGGCTCGGTGAAGGCACCGAACCGTGGGTCAGCGAACCACGTCAGCGGCGTCACGTCAACTGATTTATCGAATTCGTTAGTCTCGGGTGGTGAACGAGATGGTTGAGCTGCCCGATCGCGGCAGAGTCTTCAGGGCCACGCGGCGCGTTCGGCTCGGCGATTCGTCGCCAGGTGGGCGGCTGCGACTCGACGCTGCGGCGCGAATGTTGCACGATGTCTCCGACGACGACACACGCGATGCCGGCCCCGATCCTGGCCCCGATGCTGGCGGGTGGGTGGTGCGCCGCTCCGCCATGGTCGTCACGGAGTTTCCCGTCTACCTCGAACCGCTCGCCCTCACGACCTGGTGCTCAGGGCTCGGACAACGGTGGGCCGAACGGCGCACCATCATCGAGGGCGAGGCGGGTGGACGTATCGATGCCTCGACGCTGTGGGTGCACGTCGATGCTATGACCATGCGCCCGGCCCGGCTTCCCGATCGGTTCGTTGCGCTGTTCGCCGAGAGCGCCCAGGGCCGAACGGTGTCGGCGCGCCTTGCACTCCCCGTGTCGGCCCCGCCAAGCTCCGAACAATCCGTCACCCTGTGGCCGCTGCGCCTGACCGACTTCGACGTGCTTGGCCACGTGAACAACGCCATCGCCTGGGCGATGCTCGAGGAACTGCTCAGCGACCGTCGTGACCTACGTGCCCCCCTCGAAGCATGCGTCGAGTACGCCGATGCCATCGAGCGCCACGACCAGGTCGCATTGCGGGTCGAACACGGCACCGACCGGCTCTCGGCATGGGCATTGGTGGACGATCGCCGCCCCGCCGTCTCACTTCTGGCCCGCCGTTTGCCGTAGCCCGCCAGGTAGTGCCCGTTGTCCGCCCCGCGTGCCTGCGCCCTGCCCTGCACGGGCCTGCACGGGCCTGCACGGGCCTGCCACGGGCCTGCACGGGCCTGCACGGGCCTGCCCACGGGCCTGCCACGCGCCCGGCCTGTCCTGCCGGCCTGTCCTGCCGGCCTGTCCTGCTCGCTCGCTCGGTCGCGCCCCCTCCTGAATCGTCCGTGACGAAACTAGGTAACCGAATCCGGCTCCTCCCGAATCGTCCGTGACGAAACTGGGCTGCTGCGGCCCACGCCAGCCGAAGGGGCGAGGGGAGGCGCGAGGGGCGAACTGCGGTGAGTTCAACGATGCGTTGGATTCGTCACGGACGATTCGGGAGGAACTGCTGGCGACGAGTTCCGTGCGTTTCGTCACGGACGATTCAGGAGGGACTGGGTTGGTCACGGTGAGCGACTCTGGCGGGGCGGATGGCGGGGCGGATGGCGGGGCGGCCGGGCGGACGGGGCGGACGGGGTAGGTTTCGCTCGTGGCACCCATGGGCGAGATGCAGGTACTGATCGATCGTTCGCTGGCGAGGGCAAGTGAGTTCACACGGTCGTTGTTCGAGGATGCGCCCTGGTCGGCGGCGCAGGTCGCCGAGTTGGTGAACAAGAGCCAACTGACCGTGGCCAGCGTCAGCGCGGCCGGCATGCCGCATGCCGCAGTCGTGATCGCAGCGTGCCAGGACGAGCGCATCCACTTCACGGTCATGCCGGGGTCCCGACTCGAACGCAACCTCGTGGCCAACGACGCGATCGCCTTCACGGTCTGCGACCGCGCTCACGCCGTGATGGGTCAGGGTCGGGCGGTACGGGTCGGCCACGCGCCCGACTGCGCAGATCTGATCGATTCATTGGCCGTCGCCAGTGCATCGGGTCGTTTCACGCCTGATGGCTGGCAGGGCGACGTGTATCGGATCGCAATCACCAGGATCTTCGCCAACTGACCGCGCGCGGAAACTCTGTGGCACCCCCGAGGTACACCCATGACATGGAATCAGCGCCAGCCCCCACCCATCGCGCATGCACCTGGTGCGCCCACGAGTTCATGCTGCAACGCCGTCCGGGTCGCCCACGTCTGTATTGCGGGCACGCCTGCCGGCAACGTGCCTATGAGCACCGGCATGGTTTCCTGCACGAGCGCACGGTGCGAGCGCTCCCCGGCCAGGCGAGCGGCGACGCTTGGGGTGGCACCGGATACGAACGGGGCGGAATGCCGATCTTGGGCAAAAAGACGCACGCCATGCGCACCAGCGTGCGGCCAGTCGGGCGGCGTCGCGAAACGCTCTGCGGGCTGCTCGTCACACCCATCACCGGCCTGTACTTCAGCCCGTTGCATCGTCATGCTTGCCGAACGTGCACCTTGGTGGCCGAACGCCGGCCGCTGCGTCACGGGGTGAGTCTGTCGAACGAGCTCGCCCGTCTCCGTGCGCTCATCGATGAGGCCGCCGAACACAGGGCCGAGCCCGCGGTGACGATCGCCTGGCTACGCGCCAACGCACCGAACGGTCACGCATCGAACGGTCACGCACCCTCCGAAGACGCACCCTCCGACGGCCCGACCGACGGCCCGACCGACGGCGACGGAGGAGGCAGCGGCGGCAATGACGGCGGCGCCAGTGAACTGCTCGGTGGCAAGACCGGCACGAACACCCGATCGCGATAGAACTGCAGCTCGGCGACGCTTTCGCGGATGTCGTCGAGTGCGCGGTGCGAGCCCGCCTTGCCGTTGTGTGACGCCCCAAGCTCGGGATACCAACGACGCACGAGTTCTTTGATCGTGCTCACATCGACGCTGCGGTAGTGCAGCCAGTTCTCGATCTCGGGCAGGTAGGCCGCGAGGAATCGACGGTCCATGCCGATCGAGTTTCCGCACAGGGGCACCTTGCGGGGCTCGGGAACGTGCTCGCGGATGAAGTCGAGCGTCGCCTGCCCCGCTGCCTCGAGGGTCATCGTTGACGCCCGGATCTCGTCGAACAACCCACTGCGGGTATGCATCTCGACGACGACAGGCTCCATCAGCGCGAGTAGCTCCTCGGATTGGTGCACCACGAGGTCGGGGCCTTCAGCCACCACGTTCAACTCGTCGTCGGTGATGATGGTCGCGATCTCGACGATGACGTTCACGGCAGGGTCGAGGCCGGTCATCTCGAGATCCATCCATACCAGCACGCCTTCGACACTACGTGACCCTGTACCGTCAACGCGCATGTCACACGAGGCCGTGCCGATCAAACCCGCTGCCACCGTGATGCTTTTGCGCGACAGCCTGTCCGGCCTTGAAGTGTTCATGCTGCGGCGCACGAACAACGCGGTGTTCGCCGGCGGCATGTATGTGTTCCCCGGCGGCAAGGTCGATCTCACCGACGGCGAGGGTGATGAGGCCTATGTCGTGGCAGCCATTCGCGAGTGCTACGAGGAAGCGGGAGTGCTGTTGGCGGTCGACGGCGAGGGGAGCATGGTGAGCGACGGCCATCCTGCGCTCGATCACCGCTCGGCTGTGTACGCAGGTGACATCGACGTGCGCGCCTTGGCCGCTCAGCACGACCTACGCCTGGCCACCGAACGCCTGGTGTGGATGAGTCACTGGATCACCCCGAAAGGCGAGACGGTGCGCCGGTTCGACACTCGTTTCTTCGTCGCCGCCAGTCCGGCTGGTCAGGCCTCGCATCACGACGACAACGAGACCGTCGCCAGCATGTGGACCCGCCCGGCCGAGGCTCTCGAACGCCATCGCGCCGGACAACTCACGATGATGCCTCCAACGGTGACCAACCTCGAGTTTCTGGCCGCGCACGAGTCGGTCGGCGAGGCAATCTCGGCCGCCCGGCAGGTAGGCGTGCCGCTGTGTGTGCTCCCCAAGGTGCGCGTCGTGGATGGTCGGCTCGTGGGCGTGGTGATGCCGGGCGAACCCGACTACGACGAACTCGACTGAACGGCTGCTTTCGCAACATCGCGTTGGTCGAGCGCCGCGCTCACCATCGACAGCATGCGCGCCGAACACCCGGCCATGTTGGTGGGAGGAGCGATGTCGTCGATGATGCGGCGGGCGATTGCCCTGAACTCGTCGGCCGCGGCACCCACACCGGTGATGGCGACCGGCGTGCCTGCGTCGCCGCCGGCGCCGACCGATGTTTCGAGCGGCACCTGGCCGAGCAGCTCGACACCGATCTCGTCGGCCAACGCCTGACCGCCACCCTGACCGAACAACGCGTAGGTCTCACCGTGCTCGCAGGTGAACGCGCTCATGTTCTCGATGACACCGCACACCCGCAAGAAGCTGCGCCGGGCCATGTCGGCAGCGCGCGCCGCGACCTTCTGCGCGGCCAGTGCCGGGGTGGTGACGATGAGCATGTCGGTACGCGGCAGCATGCGCGCCAGGCCCATCTGCACGTCGCCCGTACCCGGCGGCATGTCGATGAACAGGTAATCGAGTTCGCCCCAGTGCACATCGCGTAAGAACTGCTCGACGGCCTT
The DNA here is from genome assembly GCA_043748395.1 of Ilumatobacteraceae bacterium. Taxonomy (GTDB): domain Bacteria; phylum Actinomycetota; class Acidimicrobiia; order Acidimicrobiales; family Ilumatobacteraceae; genus JAYTNH01. The sequence continues at coordinate 6,063 of JAYTNH010000012.1, forward strand.
CGTGAGCATGAGGCCGCGCCACATGAGCGCCGTGTCTTCCTCGACCAGGAAGCCGGTGCTCACCACCTTGAGCATGCCGCGGCCGACCTTGAGCTCGTTGGGGATGATCTTGGGCTTGTCGGCCCCGGGCACAGACTGGGCCTCGAGCCGATCGTCGATACCCAGCAGACGAGGCACGGAGAAGCCCCAGATGTCGGCGTCGAGCACACCCACGGTGAAGCCCTGCGCGGCGACTGCCGCGGCGAGGTTGACGGTGACCGAGCTCTTACCGACGCCCCCCTTACCGCTGGCGATGGCGAGGATGCGACATGACTGCGGGATTTCGGTATCGGGTGCGTTCTCGCGAGCGTTCCAGCGCGCCTTGAGCATGACGTCGCTGCGCTCTTCGGCGTTCATCTCGCCCCACTCGATGCGCACGCTGGTGACGCCGGGGTGCACAGCAACGCGGGTTTCGATGTCTTTCTTGATCTGCGCACGCAGCGGGCAGCCGCCGATGGTGAGCTTCACGCCAACCGTCACCGCACCGTGTTCGGTGACCGAGACGAACGGAATCATGCCGAGGCTCACTACGTCGGCACCCAGCTCGGGGTCGATGACCGAACGCAGCAGTGTGAAGACCTCGTCGTCGTTGGGAATCACACCCTCGATTCTACGGTTGCAGCCGAGTACAATTGTCGAGACGTAGCTGAGTCGACGCTGAAGACGAAGGGAACCCATCGTGATCACCCTCACCGATACCGCCGCAACCAAGGTGAAAGAACTGCTCGAGGCCGAAGGCGCCACCGATCTGGCATTGCGCGTGGCCGTACGTCCCGGCGGCTGCAGTGGTTTCTCGTACGAGATGTTCTTCGACGGCGACTTCGCAGCCGACGATCAGAAGACCGCCTACGGTCCGGCCGACGGCCTGGTGCACGTGGTGGTCGATGCCGCCTCGGCACAGCTGCTCGAGGGCGCCACGCTCGACTACAAAGATGGCCTCAACCAGGCTGGGTTCGCCATCACGAACCCGAATGCCACCCGCACCTGCGGCTGTGGCTCCAGCTTCAGCTGATCCGGGCTAGCTGATCCGGGCTAGCGCGGCGTCGAGCTCGCTTTGATCCCATACGCCGTCGAGGCGCCACACGATCGTGCCGCCCGGCTCGCACAGGTACAGCACCGGTTCGTAGTCGAGCTGCATTGCGGTGACAACGGGGGCCAGCTTGGTTGCTGCGTCGTCGGCATACACGTCGGCGTGAACCATCACGACGGCCGAGCCGATCCGGGCGTGCGCCTTGACCAGGAACTCGAGGCCAGGCGCGCAAGTGCCCGTCTGGCAATGCGCCGGCGTGCCCACCATGAACGCCACAGGCTTCCCGCTGGCCAGCGCTTCGGTGAGCGTGATGTCGTGCAGCGGGCACGGCGACGGGGTGAGTGAGCAGTACGGTTCGACGCCGCGGTGGTCGTCGACCGTTGGCGTGTCGAACGGCGCCAGCGTGGTACCGATTGCCGGCATCACCACGTCGACTGCGTCGAACACCTGAAACGCCGCGCCAGCGCCGTCGTCATCTTCGAGGCGCAGGGTGTAGAAGCCGGCCGTGGGGATGTCGACCTCGAACGACCAGTACGGGATGACGATGTCGGTGGAGCGGATGTCGGCGGTGACCTCGGCGAGCACCTGGTCGTCGTTGTCGAGCACGGCGCCCTTGATGGAACTGGGACCCGTGGCGCTGAGCGCGCCGTCGACAGCCAACGAAACGGCGAGCCGAACCGTGCCAGGCACGAACAACCGCGTGTTGGGAAACCGTTGCACGACCGCGAAACCGGGTGGCACGGTGACAGGCAGCGTGGTAGATCCTGCGGCGCTGGTGCCGACGGACTTCGTGGATGAGCCGCAAGCAGTAGCGACGAGCGCGCCGCTGGCGAGGAGGAATGTTCGGCGAGTCGAGCGCATGACACCGACGGTACCGGCTCAGGCCGGAGCTCTGCAGGTCGCCAGCGGGTCGCGGTCTAGATTTAACCCATGACG
>JAYTNH010000013.1:0-3037 GCA_043748395.1 Ilumatobacteraceae bacterium
CGATCACAACTCGATGCTGCAACCTCCCTTCATCGGTGGCGTGGCCACGGTGATCGCCGAGGTGCTAGAGCGACGGCAGGTCGAGCAACAGCGACTGTAGGAGCAACGCTTCGTTGGGGTTGCGTTCCATCGCTTCGAGCGCGACATGAATGCGCTGAACTGCATGCGCGATCGAGTCGGGTCTCGGCGTCGTGCCGGCCACCAGTGCATCGCGGTAGGTGCCGGCCATCACGGCGAGCCCGCTGCGCAGTTCGTCGGTGCGATGCCTGCGCAACTCGCGCTTGTGGCGATCTTCCAGCGGCTTGCGCCCGCTACCGCGTTCACCCGACACCTTCACCTTGGCCTCCAAATCGGCGAGCTCCACGAGATGCTTGTCGGCCAGTGGTGCCGCAGCGTCTTCGATCAGGCCGAGCACCTCGGCGCACAAGGCGATGACCCGCGACCCGGTGCCGTCGAGCCGGGTGGGCAGGGCGGCGAACGTGTCGCGGCGGTGCATGAGCCCCGAGTCGGTCGCCAGCACGCGGGCGCGGGTGAGGTTGCCCTCGGCGGCGACAGCCGCGATTCGTGCGGCCTCTGGCGCGATGCCGTCGGCCTCGAGTGCGGCCTGGATGGTGGCGGGCATGAGCGAACTGAACTCAATTCGGACACACCGTGACGCCACGGTGATCAGTTCGGGCGTCACCTGATCGGCCAGCACGATGAAGATGGTGCTGTCGGGCGGCTCCTCCAGGGTCTTCAGCAACCGGGCGGCGGCCGGCGCTTCGAGCAAATGGAACTCGTGGAGGATCATCACCTTGCGGTTGCTCTCGAGGGGGGCCAGCGACGCGGCGCGAATGATCTCGGTGATCTGCTCCTTCGAGATGGTGGCCCCAGCGCGCTCCACCTCCCTCACATCGGGATGCGTACCGGCCAGGGCGAGGCGAGCATCGCAGTGGTCGGGAAGGTCGCCACCGGCCAACAGCAACGCCGCGAACGACCTGGCAGCTTCGGCCTTCGTCGACCCGGCCGGCCCCACGAACTGGTATGCATGCACCGGATGAACCGCCGCACGCGTGAGTTGATCGACGGCGCGCGCTTGGCCCACGACGGCATCCCACACGCTCGCTGGGCGCGTGGTCGCGGCGCCGACCGTCGGCAGGGTCATAGCCCGAGCCGATCGAGGACCGCAACACGTACGGCCTTGCCGACGGCATCGAGCGACATCCCTCCGTCGATGACGACCCAGCGGTGTGGGTCGGCCGCAGCCATTTCGCGAAAGCCGTCGCGCACCCGGCGGTGAAAGCCGGTGTCTTCGCTTTCGAAGCGGTCGAGTTGGCGGCCGCGCATGCGTCGTTCGAGCACTTCGGGGCTCGCATCGAGCAACAGCACCAGATCGGGCCACCACGAGTTGAGCGCCCACGAATTGAGAAGGCGGATCTCGTCGAGCGCCAGCCCGCGGCCGTACCCCTGGTAGGCGAGTGCCGAGTAGACGCTGCGATCGCTGACCACGTGGCGCCCGCCGGTGAGTGCCGGGGCGACCACCTCGTCGATGTGCTGGGCGCGATCGGCTGCCGTGAGCAGTGCTTCGGCCCGGTGCGAGAGATGGTTGTGCTCGGTGTCGTGCAGGATGTCGCGGATGAGCTGGCCGATGGTGGTGCCGCCGGTCTCGCGGGTGACGACGGCTCCGAGGTACGCACCGAGCCGAGCCGCATGGGTGCTCTTACCCGTGCCTTCAGATCCCTCGAACGCGATGTATCGGCCGGTGCTCATGCAGGTCGCACGATACCGATCTCCACCGGCTAGGCTAAACATGAGAAGTCTATCCCACCCAATGAGACACGGTGAGATGTCATGTGGATCGCCATCACGTTCGCCGCGGCTGCCTTCCAGACCGCGCGCACGGCGTTACAGCACCGGTTACGGGCGCTGCTGTCGGTCAGTGGCGCCGGCTTCGTGCGGTATGTCTACGGTGCTCCACTGTCGGCGCTTGCAGTGGGCTGCGCGCTGCTTGCCGGAGTGTCGCTGCCACACATCGAGCCCAGGTTCTGGCCGATCATCGCCGGCGGTGGCGTCGCCCAGATCCTCGGCACCGTGTTCCTCATCCGCGCTTTCGACGCACGCGACTTCGCCGTGGGCACAGTGTTCGCCAAGACCGAAGTGGTGCAGGTGGCCGTGTTCTCGCTGGTGCTGCTCGGTGAGCCGCTGCGCTTGGGTGGATGGGTGGGCGCCGCGGTGTGCATGGTGGGCGTCACCCTGTTGGCCACTCGCGGCAAGCGCCTCACGTGGGCGTCGATACGCGAGCCCGCTGCTCGCTACGGGCTCGTGGCCGGCGGACTGTTCGGACTCACAGCCATCGGCATTCGCGGCGCCACGAAGGCGTTGGGTGATGGCAACACCGTCATGCGTGCCATCGTCACGCTGGCAGTGATGAACACCATCCAGACGGTGGTGCATGGCGGCTACCTGCTGCTTCGCGAACGGTCGCAACTGCGACTCGCATTCGTGCACTGGCGATCATCGTCGGTCGTGGGTGTGCTCAGCGTGTGTGGATCGGCGGGTTGGGCGTTGGCGTTGGCGCTCGAGAACGCGGCCAAGGTGCGCACGCTCGGTCAGGTCGAGCTCTTGTTCACGTTCTCGGTGTCGTACTTCATCCTGAAGGACCGCCACACCCGCGCCGAGTTCGCCGCCAGCGCCCTGGTGATGGCCGGCGTCCTGATGGTGATGCTCACCGGCTGAGCTACCGTCGCGGTGTGGAATGGCTCCGCAGTGTGCAGCGACGGTTTGGCTACGGCCCGAATGCGGCTCCTATCACCGCACGCCCGCGAGTGATCATTCGGGTGCTGCTCTGGCCGCTGCTTCCGCTGACGATGTACCAGCGCATCGAGTTTCGTGACGGTGTCATCACCTCGAAGGGGAAACTCATGCATCGCGGCCCGGTTCGTGTGGTCGCCGGCTCGCCGGTGCGACTTGTGCGCGATTTCGGCGGGTGGGGCATGGCCGCGCCGCTGTATCGGGTGCTCATGATCGGCAGCACATCGCCGGGCGAGAGCATCCGCAT
>JAYTNH010000014.1:0-2924 GCA_043748395.1 Ilumatobacteraceae bacterium
CCGGCCGGCTCTCCGCAGCCCGCCTCGACGACGCCGTCGCCCGAGTGCTCGCCACCAAGCACATCGATCCCTGCAGCCTGCTCTGACGCCTGCTCTGGAAGCGCGTCAACCGTCAGGCAGAGACGGTGCGCACGATGGTGGCCGCCAGCGTGTGACCCGCGCGCACGGCGTCGAGCACCGTTGCACCGTCGGCGAGGGCAAGCATCATCCCTGCCGCGAACGCATCACCCGCTCCGGTGGTGTCGCGGACATCGGCGATGCGTTCCGCCGGCACCTCGATGTCGGGCTCGCCAGGACGCGTCACGATTGCCGGCTGCCCGCCGTGCTTCACAACCAGCACCTGCGCGCCGATGGAGGCCGGATCGAGTGATCGTCCGAACACTGCAGACTCGAGCTCGTTGGCCAGCAACACCTGCGGACGGAGCAACGCGACGATCTCGAGCGCGCGTGTGCTGCCCAGTTTTTCGAGCAGGGCAACCGAAGACAGATCGACCGACACGGTGATGCCACGGGCGTGGGCCCACCGCACGAGCGTGCGGGTGGTCGTTGCCAACGGCTCGTCCACCATCGAATACATCGGCACGTGCAAGGTGTGCACGCCGTCGAGCCACTGCGGTTCGGGGTGGGCCAACGAAGCGCACGCACCGCGATCGGTGAGCATGGTTCGTTCGCCGCGGCGATCGAGCAGCACGATGATGGTGCCGGTGCGCCCGGCGCGACGAACACATGCGTCGGCGCCGGCCGCGATGAGCTCGCGCACCAACCACTCGCCCGGCGCGTCGTCGCCTACAGCACCGATGAAACGCGCCGGCCGACCTGCCACGCACGCAGCTGCAACCACGTTGGCCGCGCTTCCTCCTCGGCGGCGGCGAAGTACCGCGTCGGTATCGGACGCAACGTTCACGTCGTCGAGCAGCCGCGCCACGATGTCCTCCACCAGGTCACCAACCGCTGCCAACATCACCCCGACTGTACGCCGACCCCTCGTATCTGCAGCGTGAGACCGGGCTCGCCGGCGAGCGCTGCGGCTGCAGCCTCACCTGCCGCGACATCGAGATCGAGCGCAACCCGCAAGAACGCCCACATCACTTGCACCTGCACGGCCAGCAACTCGCGCCACGGGCGAAAGCCAGGGCCCACCGACTCGGCGGCCGTGAATTGGAGGTATTGCCTCACCAAGTCGGGAATGTTGGGCACGAGTTCCACCAATTCTGCATACAGCCCCATGTCGCTGGCTGCCTGGTGGCCGGCGCCCGCCAGGTCGACACGCCACGACGGTTGGCCGCGTAGCAGCGCCCAAGGCCGATCGGCGTCGGTGGCCGCCGGCGTCGTGACGTCGCGCTCGGACACCACCAACAGCGACGCCACGGTGACGCGGCCGAGCGCGCCATCGCTCATCGTGCGCGTGAACGGCTGGAGACCCACCACCGCTCTCACCCGGTCGTGTGACGGCACACCACGCGCTCCGGCCGCAGTGGCCAGCGCGGTGTACGCACCGTACGAGTGACCCACCAACGCCACTCGGTCATGGTCGATTGCGGCGACCAGTTCCGCCGGTACGAGCGTGCCACCCGGCAGCAGTGCAGCGAGCACAGCGTGGGCGTCGGCGACGCGGTTCACCTCGTTGGTGCGATCGTCGACGTGTGTGCCGAGCAACCAGTCGGTGAGCGCGTCACCGGGATGGTCGGCCGACACCACGATCGCGCCCCGCGCTGCCAGCGCCTCGCACAGCAAAGAGTACGAGACCCGCATACCGGTGCGGCCGTGCGAGACGAGCACCAACGGGAACGGCCCACCGAGGGGCGCCGGCTCACGATGGGCGCCGGCCGATTCGAACGACACACCGGGCAGCAGGTCGTACGTTGACTTCGGTTCATCGGCGACGACGGCCGGGTACCACACGTCTACTCCGAGCAGCCGGCCGTCACGCAGCGGGTCGGCGAGCAGCGTGGTGCGGCGGCCGACCGGGTGGCGGGGCTCCTCGATCGGTGGTCCGGCGGATGGCCCGATCACGGATGGCTCGATCACGGATCGAGGTCGTCGCAGACGCCTTCGGTGAGCGCCGACACGAAGCCAACGGCGCCGCTCAGCAGCGTTCCGATGGCGACATCATCGAACGCGTCGACACCGGCATCGACCATCACCTGCAGGTCGGCGAGGTACTGGTTGCTCGTGACCTGCGCCGGCTCACTGAGGCGCACGAAGTCGGGCTGCGCAGCGGTGAGCACTTCGAGCATCGACACCGCGTCGTCGTAGCTCGCCACGGGTGCCGCGGCATCGAACACGGGTGGGTCATCGGTGGACACCATGTCGAATGCGAGGGCCGTCGCGGTGGCGATCTGCTGTTCGAGCTTGCCGAAATCGACGGCGGTGAGGTCGTCTTGGGCGGTGTGGTAGCAGGCCGAGTTGGCGTCGGTGAAGAAGATCGAGGGAACGTTGTTCGACGTGAAGTTCACGTGATCGCTGCGACCCTGACCGAAGAGCAGGCTGAGCTGCACCGTGTCGAGCGTCGACGATTCGCTGGCGAAGGTCACTGCATCGACGAAGCTCAGTCCGCCGGTCTCGGCGCCAACCGCGACGGTGACGTTGGCCACTGCAGGCAGCAGGTTCGCGCCCTGGATGTCGAAGTTGATGTAGGCGATGGTGGCCTCCATCGGCACCAGCGGAGACGTTGCGTAAAAGGCAGACCCCAGCAGGCCGTCCTCCTCGGAATCCCACAGTGCGATCACAACGGTGCGGCGGGGAGTTCCGGCCGCGGCAATCTCGTGGGCGACAGACAAGGCCGCCGCCACGCCGGCTGCGTTGTCGGTGGCACCATTGCAGATGGTGTCGGCCGGGTCGTTGGTGTCGCAGTTCGTGCCGATGTGGTCGTAGTGGGCGCCAATGACCACATATTCGTCGGCGAGTTCACCGCCCGGAATCAC
>JAYTNH010000015.1:0-5520 GCA_043748395.1 Ilumatobacteraceae bacterium
TCACTTCGTGATCTTGGTGACGCGGCCGGCGCCCACGGTACGGCCACCCTCGCGGATAGCGAAACGCAAACCCTCATCCATCGCGATCGGCTTGCCCAACTCGACCGTGATCGCCACGTTGTCACCCGGCATCACCATCTCAGTGCCCTCAGGCAACATGATCGTGCCAGTCACATCAGTCGTACGGAAAAAGAACTGCGGACGATAATTGTTGAAGAACGGCTTATGACGCCCACCCTCAGACGACGTCAACACATACACCTGACCCTCAAAACCGGTATGCGGAGTAATCGAGCCCGGCTTACACAACACCTGACCACGCTCAACATCCTCCTTCTTCGTCCCACGAAGAAGCGCACCAATGTTGTCACCAGCCAAACCCTCATCCAACAACTTCCGGAACATCTCCACACCAGTACAAATCGTCTTTTGCGTATCACGCAACCCGACAATCTCGATCTCATCACCCGTGTGAACCTTGCCCTGCTCAATCTTGCCGGTCACCACCGTGCCACGACCCGTGATCGTGAACACATCCTCGATCGGCATCAAAAACGGCTTATCCAACTCACGCACCGGCTCAGGAACCGACGCATCACACGCATCCATCAACTCCATGATCTTGGCCTGCCACACCTCATCACCCTCCAACGCCTTCAACGCGCTCACCCGAACCACCGGAGCATCATCACCCGGGAACTCATACTCAGACAACAACTCACGAACCTCGAGCTCCACCAACTCCAACAACTCCTCATCCTCAACCATGTCAGCCTTGTTCAACGCCACCACAATGTACGGAACACCAACCTGACGAGCCAACAACACATGCTCACGCGTCTGAGGCATCGGACCATCAGTCGCCGCGACCACCAAAATCGCCCCATCAACCTGCGCAGCACCAGTAATCATGTTCTTGATGTAATCCGCATGACCAGGCATATCAACATGCGCATAATGCCGATTCACCGTCTCATACTCAATATGAGCAATCGAGATCGTAATACCACGCGCCTTCTCCTCCGGCGCCTTATCAATCTGATCAAACGGCGTATACGTAGCCAACCCCTTACCCGCCAACGTCTTCGAAATCGCCGCAGTCAACGTCGTCTTCCCATGATCAATATGACCCATCGTGCCAATATTCACATGCGGCTTCGTACGCTCAAACTTTGCCTTGCTCATGGGAGACTCTCTCCTGTTTCGTGTTCTGGATTGTGGACTGGTGTGCTAGTAGCGGCGATCGGTCTCGAACCGATGACCTTCCGATTATGAGCCGGATGCTCTGACCAACTGAGCTACGCCGCCAGGGCCTTGCCGTTCGGACGGGTTGCCCCGGCCTTTTGGTCGAGCCCTCTATCGGAATCGAACCGATGACCTACGCCTTACCATGGCGTTGCTCTGCCGTCTGAGCTAAGAGGGCCTAGGCGCGCGGGAAGCCGCAAGCCGACGCAGAATCATACCGGCCGCGAATCTCGCGCGGCTACGAGTTTCCGCACGATTCAAGCGCTGTTCGCCCGATACCGTCACCCACGTGAGCGCCATCACTCTCCGTCCGGCCATGGTCAACGACGCCGAACAGCTCGCGGCAATCTACAACCACGAAGTGACGCACACCGTCGCCACATTCGATCTGGTGCCCCGTTCGCTGCCCGAGCAACGCGAGTGGCTGTCGGCACGCACCGGCGCGTTCGCGGCCATCGTCGCTGTCGACCCTGCTGATCTGCTGGCAGAAGTGGTGGGGTTCGGGTCACTCTCGCCATACAAGCAACGGGCCGCGTATCGCACCAGCGTGGAGGACTCGATCTACATCCGTCGCGACCGCCACGGCCAAGGCGTGGGCACGATCCTGCTCGATCAGTTGGTGGCCACCGCAGCAGCGTCCGGATTCCATGCGGTCTTTGCGCGCATCGAGGCCAGTGGAGCTGCTTCGCGCGCGCTGCACAGCCGGTGCGGCTTCGAACTGGTCGGCATCGAGCGCGAGGTCGGTCGCAAGTTCGGCCGCTGGCTCGACGTTGCAATCATGCAGAAGCTGCTGCGCTAGCTCGCGTCAGATGTCAAGGCCCAGCGCGGCGGCTTCGTCGGCAAGTGCCAGCCACGCTGCCTCCGCCGTGTCGAGGGCCTGTTGGGCCACACTCAAACGCTCACCCAACGCACCGAGTTCGCGATGGTCGAGGGCATCGGCCAACTGCGCGGTGAGATCGTCGCGCCTGGCGGTGGCGGCCAAGACGTCGCGCTCGGCCTGGCCGATCATGCGGCGAACGGTCGACGGGCTGCGGCTCGACTTCGGTCGCTCGACGGGCCGCGGTGACGTATCGACCCGGCCCTGCATGGGGCGAACGGTCGCCGGCGCGGCGGCCCGTTCGGCCAACCACGCGGCCACCCCACCACGTAGCCACCGAGCCGAGCCCGTGCCGTCGAGCACGAGCAGTTCGTCCGTCACACGGTCGAGGAACGCCCGGTCGTGGCTCACCACCACCACGATGCCCGGCCAATCGTCGAGGAAGTCTTCCAGCGCGCGCAACGTGTCGAGGTCGAGGTCGTTGGTGGGCTCGTCGAGCAGCAGCACGTTGGGTTCGAGTACGAGGGTGAGCAGTAGCTGCAGCCGACGCCGCTCGCCGCCGCTGAGCGTGCCGATCGGTGCGAACTGCGAGTCGCCGTCGAACCAGAACCTGCGCATGAGCGCAACGTCGGCCAGCGACGGCTCACCCTTGTCGCCCGAGACCGCTTCGCGTACACGCATGGCCGGATCGAGTCCCCGGCCGAGTTGGTCGTAGTAGCCGATCGCCACAGTGACACCGCGCTCGATGCGGCCAGCCGTGGGTTCGAGACGCCCCGCAACCAGATCGAGCAGCGTCGACTTGCCCACACCGTTCGGGCCGACGATGCCCACCCGGTCGCCGGGCTCGAGAGCAAGACTGCACCCGCTGAGCAACTGCACACCATCGGGCCACGCAAACGACACGCTCTCGAGCTCGACACCCTTCGAGCCGAGCCGCTTGGCGCCCATCGACAGCCCGAGATCACCGGTTCGTGCTGCGGCCTGCGGCTTGCCTTCGACCAAGGCTGTTGCAGTAGCAATGCGCGCCTTTGGCTTGCTCGTGCGCGCCGGAGCGCCCCGCCGAAGCCACGCCAGCTCGCGTTTGGCAAGATTGCGCCGATTCTGCTCGGTGACCTCGGCACGCTCCTCGCGTTCGGCTCGGCCGGCGAGGTAGGCGGCATAACCCGAGCCCGCATGCCAGCCCTCGGGCACATGCAGATACGCGGCGCCGCGATCGATCTCGAGCACCTTGGTGGCCACCCGGTCGAGCACATGTCGATCGTGCGTCACGAGGAGCAACCCACCACGAAACGCAGCCAGCCACTCCTCGAGGAACCGGATGGCGTCGAGATCGAGATGGTTCGTGGGCTCGTCGAGGATGAGTGCCTCGTACTCGCCCGCGAGTAACCGCGCCAGCGCAACTCGCTTGGCTTGCCCACCCGACAGCGTGGTGCACGACGCATCGATCAACTCGCTCATGCCGAGCCGATCGAGCATCGCTTCGCCCTGCCAGCCGCCACCAACTGCGTCGCGCACCGATCCATCGGGCAGTACCGGCTGCTGCGACAACAAGCCCACTCTCACACCTCTCCCGCGCCGCACCTGGCCCGATTCAGGGGTGAGGTCGCCGGCCAACATGCGCAGCAACGTGCTCTTGCCGCAACCATTGAGTCCGACCACGCCCACACGGTCGCCGTCGGTGAGCGTGATCGAGACGTCGCCAAACAGCGGTCGGTTGGGCCGCGAGGCGGCGAGACGTTCGGCGTCGATGAGGATCATGGTGGAAAAGCGGCCGATCGTCAGGCCCGGCGACTGCGGGGCCTGACGATCGTGCATGGTGGGCCGGGAAGGATTCGAACCTCCGAAGGCTGTGCCGGTTGATTTACAGTCAACTCCCTTTGGCCACTTGGGTACCGACCCATCTGCGGCGATGAGGTTACCGCCTCCGGTTCGATTGGCTTCACTAGGCTGGTACACATGCCGAGTTTCGATGTGGTCTCAGAGGTCGACAATCAAGAAGTGCGCAACGCGCTCGATCAGGCGCAGCGCGAGATCGGCACCCGATTCGACTTCAAGAACACGAATTCGTCGATCGAGCAGAATGACATGGCCATCACCCTGCGCACCATCAGCGAAGATCGCCTCGCTGCACTCAAGCTGGTGCTCGAAGAGAAGCTCGTCAAGCGTGGCGTCTCATTGAAGGGGCTCGACTACGGCACGGTCGAGGAAGCCACGCAGAACACGGTGCGCCAGGTGGTCACCATCAAGGTGGGCATCTCGAGCGACAAGGCCCGCGAGGTCAACCGCATGATCAAAGAGAAGGGCCCGAAGGGCATCAGCAGCCAGACTCAGGGCGAAACCGTGCGCGTAACCGGGAAGAAGCGCGACGACCTGCAAGCGGTCATGGCGCTCATCAAGGGTGCCGACCTCGGCATTCCGGTGCAGTTCACCAATTTCCGCGACTGATTCAGGCTTCCGCGACTGACTCAGGCGCGGCAGGCGTCGATCTCGGCGACCGTCGGGGTATGCGCTGCCACGTACGGTGAACGCCACCCCGTCGAGGGTTCCACGATCGTCGGCGAGTCGCCGGGGTTCGCCAAGTCGCCTCCGCGTGCTCGTGCCCATTGCACGAGGCACACCTGTGCTCGTTCTGGCAGATTGGTGGTGCCGGCCCGACCGAGCGCCACAATCGTGTTCTCGACCGCCGATCCACCGAACGGCAGTACAGCACTCATGTCTCCGGTCGGCAGCGTCGGACCGGGATCGCACGCTTTCACCGTCACCGATATGGCGCCGTCGGTAGCAACCTCGGTTGCCGACTCCGGCACTGCTGCGGCGGCCCACTGCTGGAATGCAGCGAACAGCCACACGACCGAGCCTGCATCGAGTGCCGTGACCGTCGATTCGACGCAGATGGAAGTCGCCGTCTGCGAGACGGTGGTCGTATCGCCGTTCCACACTGTGGCCGCAGCCCATGCAGCTGACGGTCCGATGCGTGAAGCGAGCGCGTGATACCAGTACATCATGCCCCGGGTCGACTCGTTGACGGTTGCTGGCGAGGGGGTTGCCGGCGAGGGGGTTGCCGGCGAGGGGGCGGTTTGTGGTCGACCAAGGTCGTAGGTGATTGCGTCATTCGTAGAGATCAGGTCGAACTGGGCGGTTCGTTGGCGGGGCGACAATGCACCAAGTGTCGGTTGCAACGGCAGTCCCGGGCGACCCATGATCGACGATGCCCACACCGAGGGCGTCGGCTGCGTCACCGACTCGGCGGCAAGGCTGGCCATCTGGCGCACGACGATGTCGGCGGCTTCGGGCGTGGCGATTGCCTCACGCGCCACCGAGATGGCGTCGGCGTCGACCGCGGCACGGATTGCGAGCGCCTCGGTGGGTGTGGCGAGGGCCGACCGCGCCACCCAGTCGAGATGTTGGTCGAGCAGCGCGGTGGTGAGCGCTCGCTCGACTGCGAATCGATGCAGTTC
>JAYTNH010000016.1:0-5587 GCA_043748395.1 Ilumatobacteraceae bacterium
GGATCGTATGCACCCACGGGCTGCTGGGTCACCGAGATGCCACCCTGTAGGTCGAGACCGAGCGCGGGGCTGTAGCCCGAGATGAGCACGAAGATGAACGTTCCGTACGCGAGCAGCATGATGATTGCCAACGGCGTGGCAAGACTCTTGCGCATTACTTCGACGATTCGTCGTTGTCGTCGTTGTCGACGATGACCTGATCGATCTTGGTGTGGCGCGACTTGGTGCCGTCGTCGGACGGTTCAGCGGTGTCGCCAACGGCGGTATCGACACGGCGTTGAATGGCGGCGCGAGCAATACGGATCTGCACGTTGTCGTCGACTTCGAGCCATGCGATGTCGCCGTCGAAACCGGTGATGAAGCCATACATCCCTGAGGTGGTCATCACCTCGTCACCCACCTCGACCGCGCGCTGGAGTGTGGCAGCTTCGCGCTGGCGGCGGCGCTGTGGCCGGATGAGCAAGAAGTACATCGCGACTGGGATGAGCATGAAGATGCCCAACTGGACGATGGCAGCACCACCACCACTGGACTCGGCAGCGACAATGTTCGACAACAGGTTCATGATTCGATTCCACTGGATGAGCGGGACCAAGAGGCCCCGGATGGCCGACGGGCAATGCTACCGACGCGAAGGCGGCGAGCACGGATCACCCCCAAATCGAAACCACATCGGCTCGCAGTGAATCGAACGTTCCATCGACGATCGACACACGCACGCGGTCCATCAGCTGCAGTGTCCAGGCCACGTTGTGCAGACTGAGCAGGCGTGACGCCGTTGGTTCGCCCACCTGGAACAAGTGGCGGATGTACCCACGTGTGTGCCGCGCGCACACCTCGCAGCCACATTCGCTGTCGATGGGTTCGTCGCTGAGGGCCGCCGCGGCGTTCTTGATGTGCAACTTGCCCTGCGCCGTGAACGCTGTGCCGTGGCGCCCGAGTCGGGTCTGCATGACGCAGTCGAACTGATCGACCCCCAGAGCGACCGCTTCGACCAGACTGGCCGGATCGCCCACACCCATGAGGTAGCGCGGTCGATCGGTTGGCAGATGTGCTATCGCTGCGGCCAAGGCCGGAAGCATTTCGGAGCGCGTCTCGCCCACGCTGAGGCCACCGATGCCGTAACCGTCGAACCCCACCTCGACCGTGCGCCGGGCGCTCTCGGCACGAAGCGACTCGTCGGTGCCGCCTTGCACGATGCCGAACAGCGCCTGATCGGCGCGGGCGTGGGTGCTTCGCGCACGTGAGGCCCATGCCGCTGTGCGCTCGACTGCACGCCGCAGCACCTGCGGCTCGGACGGCAGCGGCGGGCACACGTCTAGCACCATCTGAATATCGGCACCGAGCAGCTCCTGCGTGCGTACCGCAATCTCGGGTGTGAAGCGATGTGTCGAGCCGTCGTAGGTGCTCTTGAACGTCACCCCGTCGTCATCGACCTTCGGTGCGAGGGAGAACACCTGGAACCCGCCAGAGTCGGTGAGCGTCAGACCGTTCCAGCCTGCGAATTGCCCGATACCGCCAAAGCGGGCGACAGTCTCGGCACCCGGCCGCAACATGAGGTGGTAGGTGTTGCCCAGCACAATCTGTGCGCCGAGGCGCTCGTAGTCGGCGGCACTGAGGTACTTGATGGCGCCGCGGGTGCCCACCGGCATGAAACACGGGGTGCGATACGAGCCGCGAGCCGTGTGCGCGACGCCCGCCCTGGCCGTGCCGTGCGAGGCGACAACCTCGAACGTCACCGGATGCACGGCCCGACCTCCCGGCTCCACAGCGTGGATTCAGCGGACGTGGTTGCAGCCGCGACTGAACGTGAGGACATCACCATGACCCTAGAAGGCGTCGACAAGGAACACTCCCGACGACGCCGACGGGTGCGTCGAAGCACCCGTCTGGTCAAGTCCGCGTTCCGCAAGGTCGGACTCGAGATTCATCGCGCTGGCAGCGACGCGGCAACTGTCGACACCTTCTATCGACCGCACCCGACCTGCCAGATTCCCACGACCGGCGTCCTGTACAAACTGTTCTTCGGCGAACGTGACAACGGCTGTTTCGTCGAGGTGGGCGCGTACGACGGGCTCGCGTTCAGCAACAGTTCGTGCCTGGTCGACGTTGGCTGGCGCGGTCTGTTGATCGAGCCAGTGCCCGAATACGCGGGCACGATGTCGCGCCCGATACGCAACCAATCCGCTGATCGACGCTCGGTGCCGTGGGCACGCAGAACGGCAGACCGCATGAGGCCGACAGCGGTGAGCCAAGCGCGCCTCGACGACCTGCTCGAAGCCCACAACGTCGAGACTGGGGCTCGTTCGCCGATAGTGAGCCGACGCAGCTCTGCCGACGTCAGCGGGCATGCCGATCGAGCAACATTGCGTCGCCAAAGCTCAAGAAGCGATAGTCGCCCGACAATGCCTCGTCGTACAGTCGCCGCCAGCGATCACCGACGAACGCGTCGATCATCAATAACAACGTGGTGCGCGGCAGGTGGAAGTTGGTCATGAGCAGGTCGACAACGTTCCACTCGTAAGGCCGATGGATGAACAGCCGCGTGCGCCCGTCGGCCTGGCCGGTTGCGGCGGCACTCTCGAGCGCACGCACGCTGGTGGTGCCCACCGCAACCACCCGACGAGCCTCGCGACAGGCATCGACGACGGCCGGACCCACGCGATACCGCTCGCTGTGGATGACATGGTCGCGCGGATCGTCGACGCTGATCGGCTGGAAGGTGTCGAGACCGACCACCAGTTCGACCGTCACCATGCGCACGCCGAGTGCCGTGATCGAGCTGATGAGTTCGGGCGTGAAGTGCAATCCGGCCGTCGGGGCTGCCGCTGAGCCGGGCTCGTTGGCGTAGACGGTCTGGTACCGATCGGCCGCGGTCAACGGCGCGGTGATGTATGGCGGCAGTGGCATCTCGCCATGACGAGCCAACGTGGCTAAGGGCTCGTCGTCGCCGAGGATCGTGACCCGAAACGTGTCGCCGGCCGCGGTGCGGTTACCTACCTCGATCAGCGGCACACCAGATTCGTCGACCAATATCTCCCCGACGCGTAGCTTGCGGCCTGGTCGCACCATTGCTTCCCACACTCGCCGGGCGGAGTCGAGCGGTTCGAGCAGCAACACCTCGGCAGCTCCCCCGCTGAGGCGCCGCAGTCGCACACGCGCTGGTATCACCTTGGTGTCGTTGACCACCAGCACGTCACCGTCGCGCAGGTGCTCGACCACATCTCGAACCTGCTGGTGCAACGGTGCTGCTGAACCCTGATCGACCAGCAACCGAGCCGAGTCGCGGGGCTCGAGCGGGTACTGAGCGATGCGCTCGGCGGGCAAGTGATAGTCGAAGTCGGTCAGGCGCATCGGACTCCCCAGCCTACGGGTACCCCGTGATGGCACATGCTGGGCACATCTGGAAGACTGCCCAGCATGACCACCATGCGAACCGACCAGGTTCCACTCGGCGACTCGGGCGCCATGGACCTCCACATCTGGGCTCCCGATGCCGCGCCCCGAGCGGCAGTGCTGCTCATCCAAGAGATCTTCGGCGTCGGCCCCTACATCCGTGCCGTTGCCGAACGACTGGCCGAGGCCGGCTACCTCGTCGGAGCGCCGGACGTGTTCTGGCGGTTCGCACCGAACTGGCAATCCGATCATTCACAGACCGGGCTCACCGCCTCGATCACCATGGTGCAGCAACTCGACTTCCCAACGGCCGTGGCCGACTGCGTCGCCGCTCTCGATCACCTCGCCATGCAGCCCGGAATCGCAGCACCTGCTGCAGTGCTCGGCTATTGCCTCGGCGGCACGCTGGCGTGGGCCGTGGCCGCGCACGCACAACCCAGTTGCTGCGTGAGCTACTACGGCTCGGGTGTGCCGGGCATGCTCGACATGATCGAACAGGTGCATTGCCCCACGCTGTTCCACTTCGGCAATGCCGATGCCTTCATCCCCAACGAAGGCGTCGAGGCGATCAACGCGGCCATTGCGGGCCGCGACCACTTCGTGCTCAACGTCGAGAACGCCGGCCACGCCTTCGACAACCACGAGAGCGAGATGTTCTACAACGAGGGCTCGGCCAAGGCTGCGTGGGCCAAGACGATGGCGTTCTTGCAGGCACATCTGCCGAGCTGAGCGCCAGGCTCAGTCGAACAGCGACTCGGGGGCCGCCGAAGCACTGGGCAGGGCCAGACCGAGATGCGCCCAGGCAGCCGGCATGGCGACGCGCCCGCGGGGCGTGCGTACGAGGAGGCCCTGTTGGATGAGGAACGGCTCGTACATGTCTTCGACCGTTTCGGGCTGCTCACTGACGCTGATGGCCAGCGTCGAGAGCCCCACCGGACCGCCGCCGAACTGCCTGCAGATGGCCGACAAGATGGCGCGGTCAACCTTGTCGAGACCCCGTTCGTCGACACCGAACAGCTTCAGACCTTCGTTCGCCGATGTCTCGGTGATGGTGCCGTCGCCGCGGACCTCGGTGAAGTCACGAACCCGACTCAACAATCGGTTGGCGATGCGGGGCGTACCGCGTGAACGACGCGCGATCTCGTGGGCGCCAGGCTGCGAAATCTGCACATGCAGGATGCCTGCGGCTCGCCGCACGATCGCTTCGAGTTCGTCGTCGTCGTAGTAGTCGAGCCGGGCCACCAGTCCGAAGCGGTCGCGCAATGGCCCAGTGATCATGCCCGTACGCGTGGTGGCACCGATCAGCGTGAACCGGGGCAGCGTGAGCCGAATGGACGACGCCGCCGGACCTTTGCCCACAACGATGTCGAGCTGGAAGTCTTCCATTGCCGGGTAGAGGATCTCTTCGACCACCCTGGACAACCGGTGGATCTCGTCGATGAACAACACATCGCCGTCTTCGAGCTTGGTGAGAATGGCCGCCAGGTCGCCAGCCCGTTCGAGTGCTGGACCGGACGTGATGTGCAGGTGCACACCCATCTCGACCGCCACGATGCCGGCCATGCTGGTCTTGCCCAGGCCCGGCGGGCCACTGAGCAACAAGTGATCGGCTGCTTGGCCACGACGTTTGGCGGCCTCGAGCACGATCGACAGGTGCTCTTTGAGCTCACGCTGACCGACGAACTCGGCGAGCGTGCGGGGCCGCAAGCCAACGTCGTCGGCCTCGTCGATCGGTGTGACCGGCGATGGATCGAGGAACTCGTCACGCACGCCGGGCCCCCAGCAAGGTGAGTGCGTCGCGCAGGAGCGTTGCGGCGTCGTCGTGCACGCGTATGTCGCGCAGCACGTCGCGGACTTCGTCGGACGAGTAGCCCAGGCCGGTGAGCGCCTCGCGCACGTTGCCCACCACCGACGGCTGGGCAGCACCCGCAGACGGCATGGGATCGAGGAGCGGCAACGACAGCCGACTGCGAAGCTCGACCAGCAGCCGCTCGGCAGTTTTTTTGCCGACCCCGGGCACCAGCGTGAGCGCGCCGAGATCGGAGGTAGCGACGATGTCGACAAGCGCTGCGGGCGAATGGGTGCCGAGGATGGCCAACGCCAGTGAGGGACCGACCCCATGTGTAGCGATGAGCACTTGGAACGTGGCCCGCTCGTCGCGGTGGAGGAAGCCGAACAGCAGTTGTGCGTC
>JAYTNH010000017.1:0-3440 GCA_043748395.1 Ilumatobacteraceae bacterium
GGCGCCGGCCAAGAAGGCGCCCGTCAAGAAGTCTGCTACAGCCCGAAAACGAGCAGCACCACGCCGATGACGAACATCAACAGGCCGACCACGATCTGATTGCGGCGCGACTTGAGCGGCAGCCGGCTTTGGTAGCCGGGAGTGGTGTAGATCGCAATCGGAAACATCGCAACCTGCCGTCGGGCGATTGAGCCGGGTACAGAACCGCGCGGCGCGGCGATGAAGAATCCGAGGATCAACAACACCAATCCGGCAACGGCCATGACCCTGATCATATGCGGCCGATCTATGGTTGGTCCATGGACTTCGAGCTACCTGCGCATGACGATCCACGGCGCCTTGCGGTTCGGGCCTGGCTCGCTGAGCATCCCAAGCCGAGCGGGGCGCAACTCGCCGAGGCGGGCTATGTGGCGCCGCACTGGCCTCTTCCGTGGGGCCTGGGTGCCGACCCGATCCACCAACTGATCATCGACGACGAGTTGTCGAAGGCGAAGGTTCGACGTCCGGTCAATCCCATTGGCATCGGCTGGGCCGGCCCAACGATTCTGTACGCCGGCACCGACGAGCAGAAGCGGCGCTACCTGTCGCCCATCTTGTCGGGCGACGAATTCTGGTGTCAGCTGTTCAGCGAACCCGACAGCGGCAGCGATCTGGCCAACCTGGGCACACGCGCCGTACGCGATGGCGACGAGTTCATCATCAACGGCCAGAAGATCTGGACCAGCGGAGCGCAGTACGCGAAGTTCGGCATCCTCATCGCGCGCACCGACCCCGACGTCGCCAAGCACAAGGGCGTGTCGTACTTCGTGTGCCCCATGGATCTGCCGGGCATCGAGATCCGTCCGATCACCGAGATGACAGGTGGGCACACGTTCAACGAGGTGTTCTTCACTGATGTTCGCATTCCTGCGGCCAACCTGGTCGGCGATCTGCACGATGGCTGGAGGCTGGCCAAGGTGACCCTCGGCAACGAGCGGGTGTCGCTGAGCACAGGCGGCGTGCTGTGGGGCAACGGGCCGACGGCGATCGAGATGATCGACTCGATCCGCGACCTCGGCCCGGTTACCGACGTACACATGCGCCAGCGCATCGCCGAGGTGTACACCGAACACACGCTGCTCGACCTCATCCGTCTGCGCACGCTGTCCGCTGCGCTGAAGGGCCAGCAGCCCGGGCCTGAGGCGAGCATTCGCAAGATCCTCGCCGACGAGCACGGCCAGCATGTGATGGCCCTGGCCCGTGACTTCATCGGCGCATCGGCGTTGCTCACGGGCGGCGACGGCAGCGACGCGTTCGTGCCGGGCACCGACACCAAGGGCCTCGGCCCCGACAAACCCGACGGTGGCCTCATGCACGCCGGATGGTACGACGGCTACATGTTCAGTCAGGCGCTCACCATCGGCGGCGGTACCGGCGAGGTGCAGCGCAACATCGTTGCCGAGCGGGTGTTGGGTCTGCCCCACGACGTGAACGTCACCGCCGGCATGAGCTGGGCCGAAGCGCAGCGGAGGCCCGCAACAGACACGGCCGAAGCGCAGCGGAGGCCCGCAACAGGCACGTCACAGGCACAGTGGTCGGGTAGCTCGACGTGACCGACGTGCTTGCTGCTGCCCATTCGGTGGCGACCATCTGTTCCGAGTACGCCGATCAATCCGAGCAGCAGCGCGAGCTTGCGACGCCGGTGGTCGAGGCGTTGCGCGACGCACAACTGCTGCGCATGTGCGTGCCCGCGGTGTACGGAGGCCCCGAGGTCGATCCACCAACCATGTTGCAGGCCATCGAGCGCCTGGCGCAGGCCGATGGTGCCGCCGGTTGGTGCGCCATGATCGCCAGCACCACCTCGCTGTTCAGCCACTACATGGAGCCCGAGTTCGCCCGGCAGGTGTTCGGCGATCCGGCCAGCATCACCGGCGGTGTGTTCGCCCGTAACGCCACCGCGTTGAAAGTCGACGGTGGGTACCGCATCACCGGCCGCTGGATGTGGGGCAGTGGCACACGGCACTGCCAGTGGATCACGGGTGGCGCTTCGGGCGATGGCTACAGCGGGTCGCCGTTCTTCTCCGCCGACGAGGTCGAGTTCCACGACACGTGGCACACGTCGGGGCTTCGCGGCACAGGATCGGGCGACTTCAGCGTCGCCGACGTGTTCGTGCCACAGGGTCGTGCTACCCAAGCACAGGTGACGGGTTCGTTCGTCCAGTCGGCCCTGGGTTCGTTCCCCGACATGACCTTGCTCGCCGTCGGCGTGGCCGCAGCGGCGCTCGGCATCGGTCGCCATGCGCTCGATGCCATCGTCGAACTCGGCACCGACAAACGTCCGCAGTTCAGCACGCGAACCATCGCCCAGTCGGGCGTCGCCCAGGCCGAGCTTGCCAAGGCCGAGGCCACGTTGCGCGCCGCGCGTGCGTTCTTGTACGACGAGGTGTCGCAGGCATGGGCCACTGCGTTGGCCGGCGACCGTGTCGATGTGGCCGCGCGCGGCCGTATGCGTCTGGCCGGTGCGAACGCCGCTGCTGCGGCGGTCACCGCAGCCGATGCCGCCTACACGCTCGGTGGCGGTAGTTCGGTGTTCGCGAGCAGTCCGCTGCAGCGGTGCATGCGCGACGCCCACGTGGTGACGCAGCACATCATGGTGGCGCCTCGTCTCTACGAGACGCTCGGCAAGCTGCACTTCGGTCTCGACATCGACGCGTCGATGGTCTGAAGGGGTCGTCATGAAAGCCATTCACCTCGACCGTCGCGACGACGGGCTGCTCATCGTCACCATCAAGCACCCCACGTCGGTGATGAACGCAGTCGACGCGCTGCTGCACCACGAGTTCGGCGAACTGTTCCGAATGCTCAAGCGCGAGCGCGAGGCCCGTGCGGTGGTGCTGGTGGGCGACGGCAAGGCGTTCTCTGCGGGCGGCGACTTCGACTGGTTTCCCACGTTGCGTGCCCCCGAAGTTCTCGACGAGCTGCGCCGCGATGCCAAGCAGATGGTGTGGGACCTGCTCGATGTAGAGGTGCCCATCGTGTGCGGCCTCAACGGTTCTGCTGCCGGATTGGGGGCGTCGGTGGCGCTGCTGTGCGACCTGGTCGTGATGAGCGAGCGAGCGGTCATCGTCGACCCGCACGTGAACGTCGGGCTCGTCGCCGGTGATGGGGGAGCAGCGGTGTGGCCGCTGCTCGTCGGCCCGCTGGCGGCCAAGCGTCATCTGCTGCTCGGCGACCCGCTCACCGCATCCGAGGCGTTGCGACTCGGAGTGGCGTCCGAGGTGTGTCCGGCTGACCAGGTGCGCGATCGGGCTGTTGTGTGGGCGCTGCGTCTCGCCGCCCAGCCGCCGCTGGCGATGCGTGGCACCAAGTTGGCGGTGAACGCGCAACTGAAGCGCGCTCTGCTCGACAGCTTCGATCTGTCGACCGCGCTCGAGATGCCCTGCTTCAATTCGCACGATCAC
>JAYTNH010000018.1:0-7511 GCA_043748395.1 Ilumatobacteraceae bacterium
TCCACGTGGAACATTGTGGCGGCGTCGATGACCGACGGCCATCGCTCATGGTCACTGTTCCACGTGGAACATCCCGCACTTCGACCGACTCCTCCGCTACGCTTGCGACGCATTCATCCAACAGCCTTGCGGAACACCAATGCGGTGCACCAGGCTCACCCTGAGCATGCAGGAGCGGTACCTCGATGACCCCAACTCAGCAGGCAACAGGCCGGCCGCTCCCTCGGGTGATTGCCGTCGCCAACCAGAAGGGTGGGGTGGGCAAGACCACCACCACGATCAACCTCGGGGCCTGTTTGGCAGAGCTTGGCTTCCGCACCCTTGTGATCGATCTTGATCCACAAGGTAACGCGTCCACCGGTCTCGGCATCGAGAACCGTGGCATCAAGACTTCGATGTACCACGTAATCATGCACGAAGTACCACTCGAAGACTGCGTCGAGCCGTCGGCGATCAAGAACCTGTTCGTCGCTCCCGCGAGCCTCGATCTTGCCGGCGCCGAGATCGAGCTCGTCCCCGCGTTCAGCCGCGAGAACAGGTTGCGTCGGGCGATCGAGGCCGTGCTCGACGACTACGACTTCGTGTTGATCGACTGTCCCCCGTCGCTGGGTCTGCTGACGGTGAACGGACTCAATGCGGCATCCGAGGTACTGGTACCGATTCAGTGCGAGTACTACGCACTCGAGGGTCTCGGGCAGCTCCTTCGCAATGTCGATCTGGTAAAGCGCAATCTCAATCCCACGCTCGAAGTCAGCACCATCGTGTGTGTGATGTACGACGCGCGCACGAAACTGGCAGCGCAGGTCGTTTCCGAGGTCCGAGAACACTTCGGTGACAAGGTGTGCCGCACGGTGGTACCACGAACTGTGCGTCTGTCCGAGGCCCCTTCGTTCGGACAGCCGATCATCACCTTCGATCCAGGTTCACGCGGTGCCACGGCGTATCGCAGCATTGCAAAGGAGGTCAGCCATGGCTCGACTCGGCGGTCTAGGTAAAGGGCTCGGGGCGCTGATCCCCGCAGACGCCACCGCAATCGTGATGGGGGACGCGCCGCGGCTTGAAGACCTGGCGATCGACAGCATCACGCCCAACC
This sequence comes from Ilumatobacteraceae bacterium, assembly GCA_043748395.1. Lineage (GTDB taxonomy): Bacteria > Actinomycetota > Acidimicrobiia > Acidimicrobiales > Ilumatobacteraceae > JAYTNH01. The sequence goes on from JAYTNH010000018.1 coordinate 1,094, forward strand.
CGAACCAACCACGGGTGCATTTCGACGAGGAAACGCTTACCGAGCTTGCTGCGTCGATCAACGAGATCGGCGTGCTGCAGCCGGTGTTGGTGCGTCCGATGGCCGATGGCGTCTTCGAATTGATTGCTGGCGAGCGGCGCTGGCGAGCGGCTCGCCGTGCCGGACTAGCGGTCATCCCTGCAATCATTCGGGCGACCAACGACGAAGGCTCCATGGAGCGTGCCCTGGTCGAGAACCTGCACCGGCAGGACCTCACGCCACTCGAGGAGGCTGCCGCCTACCAGCAACTCATCGAGGATTTCGGTCTCACTCACGAGCAGGTGGCGACGCGTGTTGGCAAGAGTCGGCCGGCTGTCACCAACACTCTGCGCCTCATGGCCTTACCTGCCGCCATTCAGCACCTGCTGGCCGACGGCCAACTCACCGCTGGGCATGCCAAGGCACTCCTTGGTACTCCTGACCGGTCGCTGCAAGAGCAGTTGGCACGACGGGCTGCTCAGGAAGGCTGGTCGGTGCGCATGCTCGAAGAAGCGCTTCGCGGCGGGGGACCACTCGCCCAGGCAAGTGCTGACGCTTCCGTAGGTGCGGGTGGTGCGGCTCGCCCGATCGACGGTGCCGGTCTCACTCCGGCCACTCGGTTGCGCGCACCGGGGCTGCTCGAACTCGAAAGCCTCCTGGCAGACCACTTGGCCACGCGAGTCTCCGTTTCGATGGGAGCCAAGCGCGGCAAGGTAGTGGTGGAGTTTGCCGATCTGGAAGACCTCGAGCGGATCTTTCATCAGATGACGCTTGGCACACCGACGGAGTGACCGGCGTCACACCCGTAGTGGCATGTCGACCACTTTCCGTGTGAATGGGGCTCACAACCAGTGGTAGAGGGTTACACACATCCGGTGGACAAGGCTGTGGATAAACACTCAGCCCGCGCTGGAGGCCCATACTTGAAGCGCCGCCAGCAGCCGGGTGGAGATCTGGGGTGTCAGACCTCCCACCAGCCCAACGGGCCCCAACGTGGTCACCACGGCCGTCATGCGGGTCTCACGAAGCACAGGCAATCGCATGCCTTGCGTCGTGATGTTGAGTGGGCCGGCGGTGAACTCGGATGCGATGGCGTCGGCCAAGGCGCGTCCGCCGGCCGACTCGAAGCTCGGCACCTGGTAGTAGTGCACGACTGACACGGCGTTGGAGGTCGCCTCGAACCCGAGGTACACGTCGGCACCGAAGTGGTTGGCAGCCGATGCCTGGGTGACAGCGTCGGGTTCGTCGAGCGACATCACCGTGGCACCACGTAACCGCAACTCGCGTGAGATTGCTCTGGCCAGTGCACTGAGACCGCCGAACTGGCCCACCACGACGCGGCAGCGCGCCAATGAACCAGGGGGCACGCGTAGCCGCTCCTGCTCGCGCAGGGTGGCGATACCAGGGCCGTCACCGGTCTGAGTGCTGACACGCGTGAGCACGCGGACCGTCTTGGCACCACACACTCCGTCGACGACGAGGCCGCAGTTGGCCTGGAACGTTTCGAGTGCCTGGGCGGTGCGCGGACCGAAAATGCCGTCGACTCGACCGGCATCGAAGCCGAGCCGAGCCAGGCGGGCCTGGAGGTCGGCGACATCGTCGCCGCGCAGGTTCGGTGCTGTGAGCACCAGAATGCGGTCGCCGAAGGCCCAGGTTGCTTCGACCAACGCCGACCAAGTGTGCCCGTCGCAGCTTCCGGTAGACCCGAGACCCCGGTTGGCTTGGAAATTACGCACGGCGTCGGCGGTGGCAGCACAGAACAGGCCCGCCTCAGCACCTGCTGCGGGGGCAAACCCGGCGGCACCGAGGCGGCGTTGCAGATCGCGAATTGCCTCCCCGCGCTGACCGCGCGTCAGCGGGAAGCCGGCAGAAATTCGTTGAGCTCCTGCATCAGTTGTCCCTTGCCCTTTGCACCCACCAACCGCTTGCGAACCTCGCCGCCCTGGAACACCAACAACGTGGGAATGCTCATCACGTTGAAGCGCATGGCGATGTCGGGGTTCTCGTCGACGTTGAGCTTGGCGATGGTGATGTTGCCTGCGTTGTCGCCGGCGATTTCACTGAGGATGGGCGCGATCATCTTGCACGGGCCGCACCACTCGGCCCAGAAGTCAACGACGACAGCGGTGTCGGCTGATGCCACGATTTCATCGAATGTTGCGGTGGTGAGGGTGACGATGCCGTCGGACATGATTGATCCTTTCGATCAGAAGCGTGAGTGTACCGGGGTGCAACAGCCGCAACGGGATGGGGATTCCCCCAGCCAATCGCCCACCACTGCGCCCCAGGTCAGTGACTGTTTGCTTCGAGCCAACGCTCGGCATCGATGGCTGCGCTGCACCCCGAACCAGCGGCCGTGATTGCCTGGCGATAGGTGTGGTCTTGTACATCGCCGCACGCAAACACGCCCTCGATGTTGGTGGAGGTGGAGCCGGCTCGGGTGACCAGGTAGCCGGCGTCATCCATGTCGAGCACGCCCTTGAACAGATCGGTGTTCGGGCGGTGGCCGATGGCGACGAACAGGCCGGTGACAGCCAACGTGGTGTGCTCACCGGTGACGGTGTCGCGAACGACAGCACCCTCGAGCTTGGACTCGCCCAACAACTCGACCACGGTGGAGTTCCAGCGCATCTCGATCTTGGGGTTGTTCATCGCCCGGTCTTGCATGATCTTCGAAGCGCGCAATGAGTCGCGGCGATGGATGAGGATGACCTTCGACGCGAATTTGGTGAGAAACGTTGCTTCCTCGACGGCGCTGTCGCCGCCACCGACGACGGCGATTTCGTGGCCGCGGAAGAAGAAGCCGTCACAGGTGGCACAGGTCGACAGACCATGGCCGAGCAGCCGTGTCTCGGAGTCGAGCCCGAGCATGAGGCTCTGGGCGCCGGTCGACACGATGATCGAATCGGCGGTGAACTCGAGCTCGCGAACAGACACCCGAAACGGGCGCTGACTGAAGTCGACGGCAGTGACCTTCTCGGTGAGGAACTGGGCCCCGAACCGGGCAGCCTGTTCGCGAAAGCGCAACATGAGCTCGGGGCCCATGATGCCTTCGGGAAAGCCGGGGAAGTTCTCGACCTCGGTAGTGAGCATGAGCTGACCACCTGGCTGATCGCTCGTGCTGCTCAACTCGCCCTCGATCACCAACGGCGCGAGGTTGGCGCGAGCGGCGTAGATCGCGGCAGTGAGGCCAGCCGGACCCGATCCGATGATGATCACATGGTGGTGGCTCATGAAGCGTCGGACTTGCTGTGCCGAAGGCGCATGCACAGCGTGCCGAGAATCATGAGCAGGCCACCCATGACCATGTACGACACCCACACGGTGCTGTTGTGGTCGGTGCGGAAGATGCGGCTGCTGACTACCTGCACCAAGCGGGTGCTGAGGATGATGGTGAGCGTGAAAGCGGCCAGCGCCGCCAGCCCGATGATGACACCGAACACTGCGGCGCGTACGGCAACGACGGCCTTGTCGGTGACCTTGTCGCGGACGCTGCCGACAATGCGCTGGATCGTGTCGGCCAACTCGGGGGCCCAGTTTGGATTGGTGATGGGATTGCCTGCCATGGACGCGAGCCTACTGCGCTTGGCAGTAGCCGCTACCAGAGGCTGAGCGTGAGCATGACGAGTGCGGCGTGATAGGTGACCATCACGGCCACCTGCATGAACGGCACGGCCACCTGCATGAACGGGCGTGAACGTACGAACTGGCGCCAACCGAGCAACGAGTCGCTCACGACAAACATCGTCGACCCCGCAATGGCCCACCAGCGGCCCGTTGACCATCCACCGACGGCCATGACGCTGATGATCACCAGATAGGAAACCACGGGTAGGTGCAGCGCTGCATCGCGGCTGCGCGCGCCACTCACGATGGTGCGGCCGACCGTAGCAACAAGGGCCAAGCACAACGCCGTGGCGACGACGCCAAGTGGCCACCGGTCGAATGAGTACTGCGCGAAGAGCACCAAGAACCCTAGGTGTCCGAGCAAGAACGCAGCGAGGCCCACCACAAACCGATCGATCACGGGAAGCAGAGCAACGTCTCCGACCAGACACAGTGTGAGGGCCACGACCGCCGTGGCAATCTGTGTAGTCGGTGCGCCACTGGCCAACGCCACACCGATGACGAGCACGGTGGTAAGTGGTTTGGTGATTTGTTCGAGACGTTCGTCGTCGCGATATCGCGACCACCAGTTGCCCAGTGCGGCGGCGATGACGGCGCCGAGCAGAACCCAGCGCACCTAGGGCATTACCTCGGCGAGCACGCCGCACGTGTTGGCGTCGAGCGCCTGCACCGTGCCGTTGATCGAGTTGACGACTGCCAACGCGCTGGTGTCGATGTAGATGATGTCGGCGAGCCACTGCAGGTGGTCGGTCATGCACGTGAGGCCGTTCATCTGACTGCGCTCGGCCGTTGCTTGGGTGGAGGTCCACAGTGGCACACCGGAGTCGTCAGATGTGGAATTGGCAGGTGTCGTGTCGGCTGTGGCTGGGGCGGGCGAGGTGGCAACCTTCTGGTTGCTGAGCGACAGGAGTTCGGCAGGCGAGTTGACCACGATGGCGACGTCGGCGGCACGACCGATGACGGCGATGGTGGGACGAACGGACTCGCCAGGGGTGGAGTCGGCCGCCTGATCGGCGGCCGAGTTGGCGTCGAACGGAACGGCGTCGGCTTGCATCTCGGTAGCCGTTGAGGACGACTTCGAGTCGGTGCCCCGATTGGCGATGATCGCCACCCCCACGACGGCGACGACCGCGGCGGCCGCCGCGCCGGCAAGGAATCGACGCTGCCATGGGATGCGCGCGGCGCGGCGCGGCCCGAGAGCTATCACCCCGGCCGGGGCACCGGCGGCCGGAACGGTGTCGATGTCGCCTGTGTCGAACACAGCCAGCGCCGCAGCCAGCGCCGAGTCGCGGGTTGCTGGCGGCGGTGGTGCAACGTCGCTCATCTGGCTGCGCAACGACCGGTACTGCCCGACGAGTTGCATCAGCTCGGGCGAATCGTCGACCTGGGCACGGTCGCGGGCATCGACCTCGTTGTCGAGGTACGAGCTGGCGAGCTGTTGCTCGGCGTGGGCGCGGTCGTCGTCGTTCATGGCGTGTTCGTTTGACGTTCGTGGGGCGTGGTCTGGTTCCCGGGGGCCGACAACGCTACGGCGAGCGCAGCACGCCCGCGGGCAATGCGGCTCTTGACGGTACCCACCGGAATGTCGAGCGTGAGCGCGATCTCGGCGTAGTCGAGGTCGGCGATGTCGCGCAGCACCACCGGCACCCTGAACTCTTCTGCCAGGCCGGCGAGGGCCTGATCGAGCAGTTCACGGTCGCCGATGGAATCGATGCGCAGTCCCGAATCGGGGTCGGCCACCTCGTGCGGGAGGTCGTCGCGCGCGGGCATTGCCAGCATCGGCCGGCGTCGTCTGCGCCGCAGTTCGTCGAGGCTGGCGTTGGTGGCAATGCGGTACGCCCAGGTGCTGATGGTGCTGCGGCCGTCGAACCGGGCCAGGCTGCGCACCATCGCGATCATGGCTTCCTGGCTCGCATCGGCAGCGTCGCTGTCGTTGCCCACGATGCGTCGGCAGACGGCATAGATGCGGTCGTAGTGCCGTCGCAGCAGTTGGTCCATGGCACCACGGTCGCCCTGCTGGGCCGCTGTCACGAGCGCGCGATCGTCCAGCGGCGTGACCATTGCCAGAGGCTACAACGGTCGATCAGCCTGAGGAGTAGATCAACTCGCCGACGCGACCGCGGAACGGCTTGCTGCACGCTGGGTCGCTGCCGAGTTCGATGAACGACACGAGCACATAGCGCGCGGGGTCGGTGAGCTGAACGGTGATCGCACCTGCCTCGGTCGCGGCGAATGAATCGAGTGGCGCACCCCACGCCGCGAAGCTCGTGGGTTGCGCGCCGTCGGGAGCGGCGAAGACCTTCACCTGATACGGCGCGCTGTTGATGAGCGCACTGAAGGTGCCAGTGGTGTTGACACCCAGGTCGGCGACCACGCCCACGCCGCGCTTGCCGCCAAGGAAGCGATCGCTGTAGCACAGCGTGGTCCACTCGGTGTTGGGGTCGCCGTCGGCGATGTTGCTCAGGAGATCGTCGTTTTCGGTGGGGTCACCGTCGGGGTCGAACGTGGTGACTGCCTGGATACCAGACGCGGCTGCGACCGGGCCGGCGGCGTCACCGGGGGCCGGCGTGACGAGCGGGGGTGTTGTTGGTGGCACAAAGCCGGAGGTGTCGTCGCCGAGCGCTGCAAACAGCACAAGACCCACGATGACAGCCAGGAGCAACAAGCCGCCCACGATCACCAACGAAGGGCTGGTGCGCTGTTCGTAGCGGCGATTGGTTTGTTGCCGCGGTTTGGCTGTGCTGGGCGGCGTTCGATCGGCGCGCACGGGTGC
>JAYTNH010000019.1:0-1882 GCA_043748395.1 Ilumatobacteraceae bacterium
GCACCCGTGCGACACGCCTGCACTGTGGTCGAAGGCGAGCTCGGCGACTTCGAACGATGGGGCATGCACGTGGGTGACGCCGTGGAGATTCGCGAGTGACGCATTCGCAGTTGACGCATCCGCACGTGACGGCCGAGTTGGTGCTGGTGAGTACCCCGATCGGCAACCTCGGCGATCAATCGCCGCGGGCAACGCAAGCCATGCAATCGGCAGCACTGATCTGCTGCGAAGACACCCGCCGCACTGGCAAGCTGCTGTCACACCTCGGCATCAGCGGAGTACGCATGGCCGTGGTGAACGAACACACCGAGGTGGCACGTACCGGCGACGTGCTCGCCTTGCTGGCCGAGGGGGCGTCGGTCGCGGTGGTCACCGACGCGGGCACGCCAGGCATCAGCGATCCGGGAATGCGCTTGGTGCAGGCCGCCATCGCCCACGGTCACCGCGTGTCGGCCGTTCCCGGACCTGCTGCGTTGGTGATGGCGTTGGTCATCAGCGGATTCGACACCACCCGCTTCGTGTTCGAAGGGTTCCTGCCGCGCAGTGGCCAGGCGCGCACCACACGGCTGCGCGAGATTGCGCCGGAACATCGCACCGTGGTGTTGTATGAGGCTCCGCACCGCGTGGTGCGCACCGTGAACGACCTCTCGACTGTGTGCGGTGACACGCGACAGGTCGCCCTCGCCCGCGAGCTCACCAAACTGCACGAGGAGGTGTGGCGCGGCACCCTCGCTGACGCGGCCGCCCACCTGGCCCAGCACGAGCCGCGTGGCGAGTACGTGGTGGTGCTCCAGGGTGCTCCGGCTGCCGTCGACGCGACCGACGACGACCTGCGCGACGCGTTACGCATGGCACTCGACGCCGGCGACGACCAACGCGCCGCCATCGCTACCGTGATGAGTGCACACGGCGCATCGAAGCGTCGGGTGTACGACCTCGCCCTCGAGTTGCGCAAAGCCGCCGCCGCAGGGCACCCCAGCACCCCCACACCATGAGCGAATACACCGACATTGCCTCCACCGGTCCGAGTGCCGCGTTCTTCGATCTCGACCGCACCCTCATCAGTGGTTCCAGCGCGTTCGTGTTCGGGGTCGCAGCCTGGCGCGCCGGACTGGTGCCACCCGGACAGTTCACCCGCGACGCCTTCGGCGCCATCGCCTTCCGTTTCACCGGCGCCAGCGACGACACCAGTACCGGTGTGCGCGACCGCATCCTCGGCGCGGTGAAGGGCGTTGCATTCGACGACCTCGTTGCGCTCAACGTCGACATCGTGCCCAAGCTGCTCGAACGAGTACGACCCGAAGCCGAGCGCCTCATCGAACAGCACCGCCACGCCGGCCGCGCCACGTACATCGTGTCGGCTTCGCCGGTCGAACTCGTCGAACCGTTGGCCAAAGCGTTGGGCATGACGGCCGGCATCGGCACTCGCAGCAAGATCGTCGATGGCCTGTACACCGGCGAGCTCGCTGGTCCGTTCTGCTACGGCGAGGGCAAGGTCGAGGCGATCGCGGAGATTGCCCGGTGGGAGGGGCTCGACCTGCAGCAGTGTTGGGCCTACTCCGACTCGGCCAGCGACCTACCCATGCTGCGCGCCGTCGGGCACCCGGTTGCCGTGAACCCCGACGCCAAGCTCGAACGAATCGCCGGCACAGAAGGCTGGCCGATGGTGATCTTCAGCAAGCGCACCAAGGCGGTGGTGCGTCGCTCCACCCAGGCGGTGGGCGCCATCGGTGTAGCGGGCGCGGCGTTTGCGGCCGGCGCGAAGTTCACGCGCCGATCGATGGCCGCCAGCCGCGGCATCGCCCGCTTCGTGCGCTGACCTGTGGCGGCCGGCGAGGGTCGGTCAGCCGCGAGCGAGGAGCGCGAGTTGCCGGCTCATGGC
>JAYTNH010000020.1:0-1923 GCA_043748395.1 Ilumatobacteraceae bacterium
GACTTCCTGGCGGCCACGCTTCGCCACGAGCGGTTCATCGCGGGCGACACCACCACCGATTTCATCGATCGGGCTCGGCCCGCGCTCGGCCTCGCACTCGACGACCACGATCTCGAGTGGGCGGCCACGGCTGCCGCAATGTGGATGCAGGGCCTGAACCGCGATGCCGCAGCGGTGCTGGCTGCCGTGCCGAGTGGGTGGCGCAATGCTCGCCTCCCACCCGAGCGCATCACGCTGAGTTACGCCGACCGCGACATCGAGATCGCCTATCGAGCGCGCCGCGATGGTTCGTTCACCGTTGGTGCTGCAGCGCATGCACGGGTGCACGCTCGGTCGGCTTCGTCGATCGACGTCGAGCTCGACGGCCGCCGTGCCACGGCGCGAATAACTCGCGCTGGTGCGCAGGTGTACGTACAGGTCGGGCGCGGCACCGCCACCTTCACGATCGTGCCGCGGTTCGTCGTGCCCGGCACCGAGCTCCCTGTGGGTGGCCTCAACGCGCCCATGCCGGGCTCGGTGCTCGAAGTGCGAGTTGCGATCGGCGACCACGTCACCGCAGGCGCCACCGTGGTGGTGATGGAGGCGATGAAGATGGAGCATCACATCAGCGCCCCGGCCGACGGCACGGTGATCGACATCTTCGTGGTCGTAGGCCAGCAAGTCGACAACGGCGCAGCGCTGTTGAAGATCGAGTCGGTCGAACCCGCTGGCGACGCGTAGCCCAAGCACAGAAGCCGAAGCAGAAGGGACTGTTCCATGACCAATCCGATTCGAATCGCCAACTGTTCAGGGTTCTACGGTGACCGGTTGTCGGCGGCGCGCGAGATGGTCGAAGGCGGCCCGATCGACGTGCTCACGGGCGACTGGTTGGCCGAGCTCACCATGTTGATCCTGGCCCGCACCCAGGCCAAGCGTCCAGGTGGTGGGTACGCCCGCAGCTTCGTGACGCAGATGGAGCAGGTGATGGGCACCTGTCTCGACCGGGGCATCAAAGTGGTCACCAACGCCGGCGGGCTCGACCCTGCCGGATGCGCCGAAGCGGTTGCCGAGGTGGCAGCCAAGCTGGGGCTCAGTCCCACCATCGCCTACGTGAATGGCGACAACCTGCTGCCACGCCTCGACGAGTTGGTGGCGGCCGGCATTGATCTGGCCCACTTCGAGACGGGCGAACCGATCGGTGACACGTCGCGGTTCCTCACTGCCAATGCCTACCTCGGCTGCTTCGGCATCGTCGAGGCGCTCAATCGCGGTGCCGACATCGTGGTGACCGGTCGGGTGACCGACGCCGCCGTCGTGTGCGGGCCCGCGGCGTGGCACCACGGCTGGGCGCGCGACGACTGGGATGCGCTCGCCGGCGCGGTAGTGGCGGGTCACGTGATCGAGTGCGGCGCGCAGGCCACAGGCGGCAACTACTCGTTCTTCACCGAGGTGCCCGGCATGACCAGGGTTGGGTTCCCGTGGGCCGAGGTGGCGGCCGACGGATCGTGCGTCATCGGTAAGCACGACCGAACAGGTGGCGAAGTCTCGGTGGGCACGGTCACATCACAACTGCTCTACGAGATCGCGAGTCCCGCGTACCTGGGGCCCGACGTCACGGCGCGGTTCGACACCATCCACCTCGAACAGGTCGGTCGCGATCGTGTGCTCATCAGCGGCACCAAGGGTGAGCCGCCGCCGCCCACGCTGAAGGTGGCGATGAATGAAGTCGGCGGGTACCGCAACGACATGTCGGTGGCACTCACCGGGCTCGACATCGAGGCGAAATCGAAGCTGATCGAAGAGGCGTTCTGGGTGGCTTGCCCGTACGGCCCCGACGACTTTGCCAGCGTCACCACGCGGCTGGTGCGTACCGACAAGCCCGATCCCACCACGAATGAAGAAGCGGTGGCGCTGTGGCGCATCACGCTGAAAGATCCCGACGAG
>JAYTNH010000021.1:0-1750 GCA_043748395.1 Ilumatobacteraceae bacterium
CCGCATGGGTGCGAGCCTACCCCCGTATCCTGTTTCGGTCATGCGCACCCGCACCTTGCTGCTGCTCGCCGTCTCGTGCGGATTGGTCATTCTCATCGCGGGTGCAGTGCTGCTGTTGCAGTTCGCCGGGCAGGCCGACGCCCCGAAGACGCTTGCCGTCGGGCAAGCCGGCAGGGCCGGCGACGCATCGGTGGTGGTGCAGTCAGTCACCGAGGCCGATGACACCGTCACTGTCGTAGTGCGGCTCAGCGGTGTCGACGATGTCGAGGGTCTGAGCGGATTCAGTCTCGCTGCTCCCAACGTCGTGGTGCCGTTCACCTCATCGTCGGGCAGCACCTGCAACGGATTCACGGTCGAGCCCCGCGAGTGCACCTTGGTGTTCGAACTGCCATCGCTGTCGGGCGGCGGTCGCATTCTGCTGTTCAGTCGGGCCGGAACTGTGGCGAGGTGGACGCTCGCCGGCGAGTGACTCGTCGGCTGCGTGTCGACCCAGCCCCAGGCCGCTACCGTTGCGCACGATCGCATCGCATCGCATCAAGACACAGACGGAGCAGCAGGTGACGCAGACCGCAGACCAGTTCGACCTTGTGGTGATCGGCGGCGGGCCCGGCGGCTATGGCGCAGCGCTGTATGCGACTTCGGCCGGGCTGAAGGTCGCGATCGTCGAGAAAGACGCCATGGGTGGCACCTGTCTCAACCGCGGGTGCATTCCTGCCAAGGCGCTGCTCGAAACTGCCGCGGTCAATCGCCACGTCATGCACGCTGCCGATTTCGGCATCGAGGCCGGCACGTCATCGGTCAACTTCTCCACCGCTCAGGCACGCAAGCAAAAGATCGTCGACGGCATCGTGAAGAGCCTCACCGGCTTCATGACTTCCAAGAAGATCACCATCCTCAGTGGCATCGGCTCACTCGGTGCCGAACGTACCGTCACCGTGGCCCATCCCGACGGCACTAGCTCGGTGGTGCAGGGGGCGAATGTGGTGCTGGCGTCTGGGTCGGTGCCGCGCACCATCCCCGGCTTCGACAAGCCCGCCCCTGGTGAAGTGAGCCCGATCATGACCAGCGACGAAGTGCTCATGCTCGATCGGGTGCCCGCGCGACTGGTGGTCATCGGCGGCGGGGCTATCGGATGCGAGTTCGCCAGCACGTTCGCCGACGTCGGCTCGCACGTCACGATCCTCGAAGGTCTGCCCAAGATCCTCCCCGGACTCGACACCGACGTGGCCAATGTGGTGGTGCGCAGCTTCAAGAAGAAGCAGATCGACATTCGCACCGATGTGAAGGTGATGGGCCACACCCCCAACGCCAGTGGCGGAACCGTGGTGCACTTCGGTGAGGGCGAGAGTCTCGAGGTCGATGTGGTCGTGGTCAGCGTCGGCCGTCGACCGTTCTCCGATCAGCTCGGGTTGTCGGGCACGGGCGTGGTCGTCACCGAGCGCGGATTCGTACAGGTCGACGAGTACTGCCTCACCGGCGAGCCGGGCGTCTACGCCATCGGCGACCTCATCGACACTCCGCAACTCGCGCACGTGGGCTATGCCGAGGCCATTCTGGTCACCAAGCACATCCTCGGCGAGAGCCCCATGCCGATCGCCTACGACCGGGTTCCATGGGCCATCTACTGCCACCCCGAGGTGGCGTTCGCCGGCCCCAGCGAGGAAGCTGCCCGTGCGGCCGGTCACGACGTGGTGGTGGCCAAACATCAGTTCCGCGCCAACAGCAGGGCCCAAATCCTCGGCGAACTCGA
>JAYTNH010000022.1:0-2342 GCA_043748395.1 Ilumatobacteraceae bacterium
ACCCGCTCGCCCGCCACCCAGCCATCGGGGGCAACGTTGAACACACCATCGAGGCGTTGCTCAGCCGCCAAAGTCACGGCCGAGGCGAGGTCGTCGAGGTGCAAGAACTGGGCGGGTGGATCTTCCTCGCCTGCACGTTGGCCCATGCCTGCCGCAAGTGCGCGGGCGAGGCCGCTGGTGCCGTCGGCCGCCATGCTCACAGCCGGGCGTAACACCGTGGCCGAGCGGCCGCCTTGCGCGCGCCGCCAGTCGTCGACGATCTGCTCGATGGAACACAGGTCGAGTGCATACGGGAACTCGACGTCGGGGCGAAGCACTGCGTCTTCGGTGATGGGTACCGGGTTGTTGGTCCACGCGCCGTACACCATCGCCGACGACACCAACACCACGTGACACGCCTCGGTCGACCCGAGCGCCTCGGTGAGATCACGAACCGCGCTCGCGTGTCGACGCGAGCCGGAGCCTGCGTCGGTTGGCGACAACCACACGAGTACATCGCTGTGTGCGGCATCGTCGTGGAGATGGAGCCGATCGTCGGCGCCGAGCAACCGCATCACCCTGGAACCAAGGCCGCCTGATGCGTCGCTCACCCACACGCGGGAGGCCGTTGCGATCATGGCTGCGACGTTAGTGGGCGTAGCCAAGTGTCAGGCCCGCCGAGAACACGCCCTACGACACACGTAGGCTCACGGATATGCCAGAGGGCGAACCCGCCGACAACCCATTCGCGAACATGCCCCTGTTCGGCGACCTCGCCAAGGCGCTGTCGGGACAGGGTCCGCTCAACTGGGACGCCGCTCGACAGTTCGCCGCGCTGGCCTCCAACTCGGAAGCGAGCGAACCCAACGTCGACCCCGTGGCGCGCATCGCGCTCGGCGACCTGGCTGGTATCGCCGCTTTGCACGTGCGCGACGTCACTGGTCTCGACACCGAGTTTCCCGAGGTCACCGCGGTCACGCCGGGAGTGTGGGCCCAGCGCACGCTCGAGGCGTACCGGCCGTTGTTCACCGAGTTGGCCACCTCGCTCGGCCAGCGGCCCGCGGCCGCGCCCGACGAGCCATCTGACGAGCCATCCGACGGGGCCGATCCGATGATGGCCATGTTGGCCGGCCTGAGCCAGATGATGGCGCCGGCAATGATGGGCATGGCCATCGGCTCCATGGTGGGCCGCATGGCAATCCGCACGTTCGGTCAGTATGACCTCCCCATTCCTCGCGGTGACAAGTCGCTGCTCGTCGTGCCATCTGCCATCGACTCGTTCGCCGATCAGTGGAGCCTGCCCGTCGACGAGATGCGGCTGTGGGTGCTCGCCCAAGAGCTCATTGGTCACGCCTTGTTCAGCATCGAGTCGCTGCGCACCGACTTCGCCGCGATGGTGCGCACGTACGTAGGGGCCTTCCGCCCCGACCCGTCTGGTGTGGCTGCGAAGCTCGCCGAACTCGGCGACGACGACAGCGGCGATCCCATGCAGGCCATGCAGCGCGCGCTCAGCGATCCTGCTCTGCTGCTCGGTGCGGTGCAGTCGCCCGAGCAAGGTCAGCTCGCCCCGCGTCTCGACGCCGCAGTAGCAGCAATCGTCGGCTTCGTCGACTACTTGGTCGACTCGGTGGCGGCTCGCGTGATCGGTGGCGACGCATTGCGCATCGCCGAGGCGGTGCGTCGGCGTCGGCTCGAAGCATCGCCCGACGACCTGTTCGTCGAGCGGTTGCTCGGGCTGAAGCTCACGCATGCTCAGGTGCAGCGCGGCAAGAACTTCATCGCCGGTGTTGCCGACCGGGTCGGCGAGCATCGCCTCGCCGAGTTGTTCGCCAAGCCCGATGCTTTGCCTACCCCGGCCGAGCTCGATGCTCCCGGCCTGTGGCTCGCCCGCCTCGAGTACTGATCAGCGCCGGCCACGCCGACGCGCTGCAGTCGACCGAATGCCACTACGCGCGCGGGCACCCAGCGAACGTGGTAGCGCATCGCCGTGGCGCAATGCACGCGATCCGACCAGATACGTCACCGCGGCGAACACGCCGATGAGGGTGACCACCACGAAACCGATCTGACCCGGCAGGGTGTAGAGCACTGCGGGCAAGCCACCCAACACCCACGAGAGCTGAAACCGCGCCTCGAAAGTGGCAAAGGCCCTGCCCTGGTTGGCGTCGGGGGCGTCGCGCTGCACGATCGAGTCGAAGGCCATTCGTCCCACCGCCGAAGAGAAGTTCAACAATCCAGCAGCAACGACCGCTGCGGCGAGACCCCCGATTGCAGCGGCCACAGCCCCCCCGGCGGCGACGAGCACCAGCGCTCCGCTCAGCATGACCTCCTCGCGAATGCGGCGGCGAAGTCGAGGTGCGGCG
>JAYTNH010000023.1:0-11324 GCA_043748395.1 Ilumatobacteraceae bacterium
CTTGCGCTGCTCGGGCTCACCACCAACACGCATTTGCTGTTGCCACTGATCTGCGCGATCAACGTGATCGAGATTGGCTCGGTCGCCATCCAGATGGCCGTGTTCCGCGCCACCGGACGGCGGCGTCGGCTGTTTCGCCTCTCGCCCATTCATCACCACTTCGAGATGGGGGGCTGGCCCGAGACCAAGGTGATCATCCGCTTCTGGCTGCTCGCCGGAATGTCGGTGGCCGGCGCGCTGGCGATCTACATCGCCGACTTCACCCATCAAGCCGCGCGGTAGCCCAGCGCAACAGTCACATGTCGAGGTGCGAGTGATCGGGGTCAGCGGTGGGGAAACCATGCGCACACCACTCGTGCATGCCCCCGATGAGGTCGGCGACCGATGTGAACCCGATCTGTGCCAGGTTGGCTGCGGCGAGCGACGAGCTGTAGCCGCCATTGCACACGATGACCAGAGCGACGTCGCGCGACGTGATGGCCGGATGCCGGTACCCGTTCGACGGATCGAGGTGCCACTCGAGCACCGTTCGAGGCACGTGTACCGAGCCTGCGATCACCCCGCTGCGCACTCGGTCGACGTGAGTACGCGTATCGACGACCACCGGGGGCTCGCTGCCAGCCAATCGCCGCGCCAGTTCGGCTGCGCTGATCCGCGTGATGCTCGACCGTGCCCCGAACAGCAGGTCGTGCACCGTGACGCTCGTAGTTCGGCGCAATACCCGCATGGTCGACGTCGACAGGGCGCTGTCGGCATCGAGCTCGAACTCCTCGCAGAGCGCCACCATCACCGAATGAGCGCCAGCTCCGAATGCGAGCCGACCGCCCGGCACCAGGTGTTGCACAGCCTGATGGATGCCGGCACGCTGAGTCTCGGCGACCGATGCGTGTACTGACTCGTCGATCCATGCCAGATCGAAGCGACGGTCGAGTTGCGCGATGAGGTCGACCACACAGACGCAAGGCCGAACGTCGACACTGTGCCCGGCTGCGGGGCCGGCGACGAACAAGATCGCGTCTGCGCCGAGTCGTTCGGCCAGCGACCCTGCTTCATCTGGGATACCCGGATGATCGAACATGACGCGACGGTAGCGGCGGCGAGGCGGCGCCGGAGTCGGGTCAACCCACCATGCGACCGTACGAGTGCTCGATCGCATGGGTGATCACGCCGCGCACCCTGGCGACGTTCGCGTGCATCATCGCAAAGACGGCGTCCATGGTCACCGGCTCGTGGCCATCGACACCGGCGTCGTAATCGGTGACCAATGCAATGGCCGCATAGCGCACACCCAGTTCGGCGGCAAGAACCGACTCGGGATAGCCCGTCATGTTCACCACGTGCCACCCCATTGCGCGAAACCACAGACTCTCGGCGCGTGTGGAGAAGCGCGGCCCATTGATGACCACCATGGTGCCGTGGTCGAGCACCGCCGCCCCAGTGGCAGAGGCGGAGTCGACGAGTGCCGATCGCATGGTGGCGTCGTAGGGCTCGGCGAACGTCTGATGATGAACAGGTCCGGCCGCGCCCGGCTCGTCGGCTGAACTGCCGACGTCGTGAAACGTGTCGGCGCGACCCCAGGTGCGATCGACGACCTGATCGATTACCACCAACTGGCCTGGATGGATATCGGGTTGCAACGAACCCACCGAACAGGGCGCGACGATCGATCGAACACCCAGCGAGTGCATCGCCCACACATTCGCCCTGTACGGCACTCGGTGGGCCGCGAATCGGTGATCGACACCGTGCCGAGGCATGAACGCCACGCGTCGACCGGCCACCGCGCCCACCGTGATCGCCGCCGCAGGCGGGCCGTATGGCGTGTCGACGTTCACCTGTCGGGCGTCATCGACGAACTCGTAGAAACCGCTTCCGCCGAAGATGCCCAAGGCGACATCGTGTTCGCTCGTCATGGGTCTCAGTCTCGCCGAAACAATCACGAAACAGCATCGGCGCTGGAACGATGGGCTGACATGCTGTGGCGATGAACTCTCAGTTGGCCAGACTCTCGACCCGACTCTCGGCGATCGACGAACGACTACGAGGCATCTTGCTCGGCTCGGCCCGAATCAGCCTCGGATTGCTGTGGCTCGCCAACCTGCACTGGAAGGTCCCGCCGAACTTCGGCCAAGACAGCGGAAGTGGCCTCTACAAGTACTCTGCTGCTGTTGCCAGACACTCGACATTCGCGCCGTTCACCTGGATCAACGAACACGTCATCTTGCCCAACTTCCAATTCTTCGGATGGATCACACTGGTCAGCGAAACGCTGCTCGCCGCATTGCTCATCATCGGGTATCGCACCAAGATCGTGGCACTGCTTGGTGCCCTCATGACGGTGCCCATCATGCTCTCGGTGCTGTACTACGACCGCGCCGACGAATGGGCGTGGTCATACCTGCTCATGTTCTTCGGTCACATCTTCGCCTACGCGTCCGACGCAGGAGCCCACCTCGGAGTCGATGGTGTGCTTCGTCGAGGTCCGGCCGCAGCACGGCGCGGCCTGCGATCTGTCGGCATCACTGCAGTCGTCGTCGGGACGCTCGGCCTGTTCGTGTCACGGTCGGTCGCATTCGCAGGCAGTCAGGCCGCACTGCTCGGCAGCGACGCCGGTTTCGTGAACGACGACGGCACGCTCACGCGCCGTTGGGAACTGAAGTTCGTGTGGTTCAACCCGCTCTGGGCATTGCTCACCATTGCCCTGGGCGCGCTGGTGATCGTGGGCACCCGACAACGCTTGGCCACCCGCGTTGGCGCGCTCGGCTTTGCGGCGCTGGCAGTGGTGATCCTGGTCGTTCAACACTTCGACTACGTCCGTGACGACGGCGTCATTCAGGTGGTCTCCACTGCATCGAATGTTGCGATGTGGGGGGCATTCGCCATGGCTGTGCTGCTGCTCGATCGCGTTCAGCGACGCGGCACCGATCACGCCGCCGCTTCCGAGTGAACGCATCGGCGCGCAAGGTTGCGCGGTCACCATCCACCTGGGTCGTCGTGGCGATCGCGATCAGCGTCGGGTTCGGGTTGAAGTTGCAGCGCGACAGCCCCGAGGTGTTCCTCGGGGCGGCTCCGTTCGTTGCGCGTGACCCCCGCAGCGGTTGGCACTTCAGGTTCGGCTGGGGCCTCGTCGGTGCCGCGTTCGTGGGTGCGATCGTCACCTACGGCACCGCTCGCAGTTGGTGGTGGCGGCTCCGGTTGCGATCGCTGATGGTGTGTACTGCGCTGGCTACCGGAGTGTTCGGGGTGCTGCTCGCCCTGAGCGACGGGACTGATGGACTCCTGCACGGCGCCAGCGACCCAACCGAGTATCTCTCGAACCTCGCCAGCGCACCGCCGGCCGGCGAGTTCGTGCGTCACTTCGTCGACGACATCGATCGCTACTCGGTGCACGTACGTGGGCACCCCCCCGGATTCGTGCTGGTTCTGAAAGTGCTGCACCACGCAGGGCTCACTGGCGCCTGGCCGGTTGTTGCGCTGTCGATCATCGCCGCTGCCGTCACTCCCATCGCGGTGGTCGTCGCCGTGTGGCGCGTTGCCGGCTCCGACTGGGCACGACGCTGCACCCCACTGCTCGTGGTGGCCCCCTACGCACTGTGGATGATCACATCAGCCGACGCAGTGTACGCAGCAACTGGGGCCTGGGGAGTCGCCACGTTCGTGTTGGGTGTGTACTCGCGCGGTTGGCGATCGGTGCTCTGGGGGGCGTGCAGCGGGGCGCTACTCGGGGCGCTGCTGTTCATGACGTATGGCGGGGCAGTGTTCCTGCTCGTTCCACTGGTGGCAGCAGTGTTCGGGTTCAAGCACAACCGTCGCAACGCGATGTTTGCTATCGCTAGCGCCACCGCCGTGATCGTGGGCATCACTGCCCTGTTTGCCGTCACCGGATTTTGGTGGCTCGCCGGTGCAACCGAGACCAAGCGGCAGTACTGGGCCGGCACTGCACAGTTCCGCCCGTTCGCATACTTCGCCATCGCGAATCTGGCGGTTTCGGCTGTGGCAATCGGGCCGGCCGGCGTCGCGGGAATGAACCGGCTGTGGCGACAGCGCCGCACCGTCGGTCCAATTGTTGCGGTGGTGGCAGCGGGCGCGCTGGCGTTGCTGGTCGCCCACCTCTCGCAGTATTCGCGCGGCGAAGTCGAGCGCATCTGGTTGCTCTTCTTTCCTTGGCTCCTGGTCGCCGGCGCCATGTTGGTCACCCGCACCAACGCCAGAACGGCAGCAATCGCTGTCGGCGCACAGACGATCGTCGCCGTGTTGCTCCAGGCGATGCTGGTCTCGAAGTGGTGAACCTAGAAGCTGGGCCGTGGCGCAACGGAGTAGCGAAGTGGAGCGGTCACGAACTCGCGCATGCCGTCGCCGAAACCGATGGTCGCCTCGAAGCCGAGCAACGCGGCGGCACGCTTGGGGCTGGCGAACACGTGCCGGATGTCGCCCAAGCGATAGCCACCTACCACCTGGGGCGGTGCCGCACCGTCGGGTCGCAGAGCCATGGCCATGTCGAGCACCGTGTGCGGCGAGCCCGTGCACACGTTGAACGCACCCGAAACGCCCTCGGCGTGGGTGAGCGACAACACGTTCGCGTGAGCCACATCGCGAACATGCACGAAGTCGCGCATCTGACCACCGTCCTCGAGCACATGCGGCACCTCCCCGCGTTCGTAGGCGCTGCGAAAGATGCTCGCCACGCCTGCATATGGGGTGTCCTTGGGCATCCGTGGCCCGTACACGTTGTGGTAGCGAAGCGACGTGACCACGCACCCGGCATGCTCTCGCGCATATGCCGCGCACAGATGTTCCTGTGCCAGTTTGGTGGTGGCGTACACGTTGCGCGGATCGAGCCAGTGGTCCTCTGGCACCGACTCGGCGGTCAAGCGGTCGCCACAGATGGGGCAGGGCGGATCGAAGACGCCTGCATCCATGTCGGCGGGCCGCCGCGGTGCGGGCCGCACCACGCCGTGAACGTCACACCGGTACCGGCCCTCGCCATACACCACCATGCTCGAAGCAAGCACCAACCTGCCCGCAAAGCCACGATCGTGCAACGCGTTCAGCAATGCGGCCGTGCCAAGGTCGTTGCGCGTCACGTACTCCACAACGTCGCCGAAGTCGACACCAAGCCCGACCTTCGAAGCCTGATGACACACGGCGTCGACACCTCGCAGCGTCGTGTTCCACGTCGCCTCGTCGCGCACATCGGCCCACCGATACTGCGCAGCGTCATTCAACCCGGCAGGCACGCCGTCGTGGGCCGCGCGGTCGAGGTCGTCGACCACGATCACGTCGTGGCCGATGGCCACCAACTCGTCGACGATGTGCGAACCGATGAAGCCCGCTCCGCCGGTCACCAGCACCCTCACGAGCCAACCCTCGCCACCACTCGACTCCTGATGGTGGCATCGTGCCCGATGTGATCTTGCCTGCGCTGAACGAAGCACTCGCGATCGAATGGGTGCTCTCGCGCATGCCGACCGGCTATCGCGCCATCGTGGTCGACAACGGGTCGACCGACGCAACGGCCCAACTGGCTGCGCAGGCGGGCGCGTTGGTGGTCAGCGAATTGCGGCGTGGCTTCGGATCGGCATGCTGGGCCGGTGTGCAGGCAGCGACAGCCGACACGCTGTGCTTCATGGATTGCGACGCCTCGCTCGACCCGCTGGCGTTGCCACCGCTGGTCGAGTTGGTGCAACGCGGCGACGCCGACCTGGTGATTGGCGAACGCGTGGCTACTCGCGGCTCGTGGCCCATGCACGCCAGAGTCGCCAATCGGTTCTTGGCTGCCGAAGTACGCCGTCGAACGCACGTGTCGTTGCGCGATCTTGGTCCGATGCGCGTCATTCGTCGCGACGCCCTGCTGCGGTTGGGCATGCTCGATCGCCGCTCGGGCTGGCCACTCGAAATGGTGTTGCGCGCCACACGGGCCGGCCTGCGCATCGAGGGCGTGCCAGTGACGTATCACGAACGGGCCGGCCGCTCGAAGGTGACCGGAACAGTTCGTGGCACGATCCGCGCAGTAGGCGACATGAGCCGAATCCTTCGCGACGAATCGATGCGTTGACACGTGGCTGCGCTGCATCTCACAGTGATCGCCAAACGGCCCGTACCCGGATTGGTGAAGACGCGGCTGTGCCCGCCATGCACACCATCGCAGGCGGCCGAGCTCGCCGCGGCGGCGTTGGCCGACACCCTCGACGCGATCGACCTGCTTGCTGCAACGCACGCGCGGCCGGTTCGCCGTGTGCTGTTGTTCGATGGCGACCCGACCGGTTGGCTGCGCCAGGGATACGAACTCGTCGCCCAACGCGGAGAAGGCCTCGCGGCACGGCTGGCCAACGGCTTCGACGAGCTCGGGCCCGGTGTGATCGTGGGCATGGAGACACCGCACGGCGTAGCCGCGTTGGCCGCGGGTCTCGATGCACTTGCCGGGCATCGCGATGTCATCGGCCTGGCAACCGACGGTGGGTACTGGGCAATCGGGTTGCATCGCGCCGATCGGCGCGTGTTCGAGTCCATTCCCATGAGCGAGTCGAACACTGGCCTGAGCCAACTTCGCCGGCTGCATTCGCTCGGCCGCAGCGTGTCACTGCTCCCGATGCTTCGCGACCTCGACACGTTCGACGATGTGATTGCGGCAGCAGGTCGCGATGTCGCCCAACGGCTCACGATGACCTCGCAGCGACTGGTGGTCGAGGCGGGCGCCTCGTCTTGACTGGAGCCGACCGGCTCCGGATCAATCATGCTCAACGAATGCCGAGGTGGGCATCGTCGCCGGGCGGCAAGCCCTGTAGCGCGCCGAGCAACGCATTGGCCGGTATCGACAACGGCAGCACGGTACGAGTGAGCAGTAGGTCGAGGTCGAGCCGACCTGCGCGAACGGTTGGGCCAAAGCTGCCCCAGAACGCTCCGTCGGCCGAGATGGTGAGCTCGCTGGGAATGTCCTGGGCGCGCGCCTCGACGCCCAGGCTGAGCTCGTCGGCCCGGCCGCGCCGCACGATGGGTCGCACGAGGTGGTCGGCGGCCGCGACACCCATCGAGGCCACGAGCTCGCGAAGCGGTTCGAGCGCAGGGCTGTCGAGTGGGCCTGCGGTGGTGGTAGCGATACGCACACGAACCCCGCGAGCGATGAGCCGCGGCACAGCGTCGACGACCTTGCGGAAGTTCTCGGGGCCGCGAGCCATGTCGTTGACGTCGGCGCGATGCGAGTCGAGTGAAATCTGCAACGCGATGTTCGGGTGAGCCATCAGAGCCGCCCGCTCGATGCGGTCGCCCCCGAACAAGGTGCCGTTCGTCAACAGCACCAACGGAAGGTGGTCGGCCATCGCGACGATGGTCTCGGGCAGCCACGGCAGCAAGAACGGTTCGCCGCCGGTCACGCCCAGCCCAGTGAACCCCAGCTCGGCGGCCTGCGCCGCCACCGAGATCATCATGTCGGGTTCGAGTTCACGGCGCGAGCTCTTGGGCGACGATTCCGTGAGGCAATACGAACAGGCCAGGTTGCAGTGGTAATTGGTATAGAGCCACACCCGACCAGGCAGGGTTCCCGCAGCAATGGCCTCGGCGATCGGGCTGGACAATATCGGGCTGGAAAGTGCGGTTGCGCTCATAACAGCCCCTCGCGTTCGAGTCGGTCGAGCACGTGTTGCGCAGTCGGTAACTCGAATCCGGTGGCGAAACGATTGAGGAACAATGTGGCCCCGACGGTGACGCTGAGCTCGACGAGCACATGGCCCGGCCACGATGCCGCGGCAGCCGCCCATACGTCGTCGGCCACCGGGCCAGTAGAACCAGCGACGGCGTCGATCCAGCGAATCAGCGCAACCTCACCCTGGTCGTCGAACGCATCGTGCAGCGGTACCTCGCCGCGCAGCGCGCGCACCTCGATGGGCTTGAGACCGACGTCGAGCGCCACCGACGTATGCGCGTGAACGCAGTACTGGCAACCCATGAGCGCAGACGTGCGCAGGATCGCAAATTCCTTGTGCCGCGTGGCGGCAGCTCCGTGGCCGAGCGCGGCGCCAATGAAGCCGAGCGTCGGCCCCAACAGTTCGGGCACGTTGGCAAGCGCCGCAACAATGGGACCTGGGTCGCCATCGGCGAAGTACTGCTTGGTCAGCAACGGAGCCGTCGCCGAGTCGAGCAGTTCGATGCGCGCCATGGGCGACATACTGGCAGGCCGCAGACCACGTCGTCGCAAGGTCGATGGGAGTTTCGCGATTGTTTTCGCCGGCCGATCTGTGCGCCGCTACGGCCGCCATAGTGTCACTCGGGTGACTCACGAACACGACCATTGGAATGCCGTGTGGTCTGCCAAGGCCGACCACGAGCTGAGCTGGTTCCAACGTCAACCCGAGCCCTGACTCACCCTCATACGCCGCGTGACGGCGTCCGAGTGCACCATCGCTGTGGTCGGGGTGGGAACCAGCCCGCTGGTCGAGCTCCTGCTCGCAGACGGTCATCACGTGTTCGCCATCGACATCTCGCAGGTGGCACTCGATAAGTTGCGCGCCGCGATCGGTGAGCATTTGCGGCTTACCACGCGATGCGCCGACGCGCGAACAGTGGTGCTCGACGAGAACGTCGACCTGTGGCACGACCGCGCCGTCTTCCACTTCCTGGTGTCGGCGGCCGACCGCGATGCATACGTCACACGCGCTGCACAGACGGTCCGCCCCGGAGGCCACCTGGTGCTCGCGACCTTCGCGATGAGCGGCCCCGCGCAATGCAGCGGGCTGCCGGTGCTACGCCACGACGCCGCGTCGATCGCCGCAGCGTTCGCGCCACACTTCGTACTCGTCGACGCGTTCGAGCTCGACCACCTCACCCCCTGGAGCACCCACCAAAGGTTCTTCCACGCTCTGTTACAGCGCATCGAGTAGTCCCTACCACGCTACGACACGTGCTGCAGTAGCCCGATCTCGCCTACTCCTTGCCGCCCGGCTCCCACATCGTTCGCGCGTAGCCGGCCTCGAGCATCTCGTCCACCGCAGCTCCGCTGATGTCGCCCCCGCCCAGTACCTGATCGACGAGGATGCATCCCAACGTGGGCAGTGCACCGGGTTGCGGCCACGAGTCGGGACTCCAGAGTTCGCTGCGCCGAAAGGCTTTCGCGCAATGCATGTACTGCTGGGTGACGGTGACGCCGATGGCTGCTCGAGGTCGGCGATCCTTCACTGCGCATGCATCGAGCACCTCGGGATCGGTGGTGAGGCAAGCGAACCCGTTGACTCGAAGCGTCTCGTCGACACCGGGCACCAAGAACAGCAACCCGATACCCGAGCCGTTCACGATGTTGCCGATCGAGTCGAGCAAGTTGTTGCCTGCCAGGTCGGGAACGGCCAGGCGTTGATCGTCGAGCACCACCACGAACCCTGCTGGGCCGCCTTTGGGTGAGACGTCGGCCGAGCCGTCTGGAGACGTGGTGCCCACCAGCATGAACTGCGAGGCGGCAATGAACGCCCGCGCATGCGAGTCGAGCGAGCCGAGCACCTTCTGTGCTGTCTGGGCCGCCGGATTGCGGTACAGCGTGCGCAGCTCGGCTTCAGAAGCGACGACGTTGGCAAACCCTGTGTGCGACATGCGGCAACGCTAATGGGGGTCGACCGGCTAGCCGCACGCTCCAGTCAGTTGCCGCGTGTACTCGACCACGCCATCAACAACAAGAACACCACGATGCCCAGCATCAACAGGTTTGCCTTGAGCACAGGGTGCGCTGGTGCCTCGCGTCGTGACTTGGTCATCACCCATCAGTCAATCGGCCACCACAGGCGGTGGCACGGAAGTGATTGTGCGAGGCTTGCACCATGACGGCAATCGAGACGGCAGCATCCACCATCACGATCAGCCCACTTTCGCCCACCATCGGCGCCGAGGTCGGCGGCATCGACCTTCGTGAGTCACTGTCGTCTGCTCGGTTGGCCGAGGTGCGCCAGACGTTGCTCGATTGGAAGGTCATCTTCTTCCGCGATCAGGACCTCACCCCCATGCAGCACCTCGACTTCGCCCGCAACTTCGGCGAGCTCGAGGTACACCCGTTCGCGCCGAGTCATCCCGAGCATCCCGAGGTGCTGCAGATCTCGCACGATGCCGACGCTCCCGGCCGAGAGAACAACTGGCACTCCGACGTCACCTGGCGACTGCAACCGTCACTGGGCTCGGTCCTGCTCATGAAGCACTCCCCGGCGGTTGGTGGCGACACGCTGTTCGCCGACATGTACGAGGCCTACGACGGCCTGCCGGACGAGATCAAGGCCGAGATCGACGCCAAGGTAGCCCGTCACGACTTTGCCGGCTTTCGCCGCGGACTCATTCGCAAGGGCGCCACGCCCGAGCAGATCGACGAGTTCAACGCCCAGTACCCCAACCCCGAGCATCCGGTGGTGCGCACGCACCCCGAGACCGGCCGCCGCGGCATCTACGTGAACTCGGCGTTCACCCAAGAGATCGTGGGCGTCTCGCCTCAGCGCAGCGAAGAGCTACTGCAACTGCTGTACCGGCAGGCTGCGTTCCCCGAGTATCAGTGCCGCTTTCGCTGGCAGACCAACAGCATTGCCTTCTGGGACAATCGCGCCTGTCAGCACTATGCGGTGTCCGACTACTGGCCGCACGCCCGCGCAGTCGAACGAGTGACGATCGTCGGCGACACCCCGTACTTCGACCCCGCCCAGCCCGTGACCGGCCGCCACGACGAACGGCCATTCCGGGGCGCGATCAACCGATCGCGCAAGTACCGCACATCGGGCCCATCAGGCGACGATGGCGAGATGACCTGACACGTCGCTACCTGCAGATGGCCGAGGGAGGACAGAACGTCGAGTAGATCCCACTATCTGAGAATGTGCCTTTGCCATTCTCGGTGGAAGCGACATCGGTAGGTCGGCAAGCCGCGTCGCTCTCAGCTCGACTGCCAGGCTGCTCGCCAGGCAGCAACGATCGCCTCGGTCTCGAGCGGCATCATCGAGCTCGGTGGGCCCTCGGCACCGAGCCTGTTGATGTCGCGGATCTTGGCATTGAGCTCGTCGAGGATTCGTCGAACCGTCAACTCGTTGTGCGCTGCCGCAACGGCCTCGCGGGCCTCTTGGGCCTCCTTGCGGATGCGCAACGTTGGCGGTAGGTAGCTCAGCCGTTCGTCGCGGAGCTTGGCCTTCAACCACCAATCGTCGTCGTGTACGGCACTGAGCCCAGGCAAGGGTTTGCCAAGCCCCGGCAAGTTGTCGAACTGCCCGTCACGGATGCCTTCGGCGATCTGTCGGTCGACCCAACTCTCCCAGGTGACCCCTGCCGGCTTACGTCCGTCGTTTGCTGCTGCCACGAACGAATCTTCCCATACG
>JAYTNH010000024.1:0-4091 GCA_043748395.1 Ilumatobacteraceae bacterium
CCACCCGGCACCACACCACCACCCACACCCACCACCCCATACGCACACCCCACAGGCGAAACCCTCCAAACCAAATGGCTCAACTTCAGCCAACCCCCAACCCGCACCGAGCACCACAAATCAACTGCAACCACGACCCCTTGGCAGCCAATCAGCTAGGGCCGAATCTCGTAGAAGGCGTTGACCGCGTGGTCGATGTCGAGCCGGCGGAACTGGGTGAAGCCCGCCATGGCGGCCATGTCGCGCGCGCGGTTCTCGGAGAGCCCGAGGGTACCGAGGCCTGCTCCGCCTGGCTCGCTGAGCGCCGACGACATGCAGCTGAGAACACTGATGCCGTACATGAGCGAGGCCATCGGGTTCTTGCGAACGTTCTCCTCGAAGGTATCGAGCGCTTTGATGTCGACCAGCAACCACACACCGTCGTCGGCGAGCGCCTCACGAATGGCCACCATCATCTCTTGCGGATGCGTCATGTCGTGGATGCAGTCAAACGTGGTGATGAAGTCGACCGACCGGTCGGCAGGCAGCGGCGTCTCGCGCGGGTCGTGGAATGCAACGTTGGTCACTGCGGCGGCCGATCGCTTCTGTTCTGCTCGGGCCAATGCGTAGTGCGAGATGTCGTAGCCGCTGAACGTGGAAGCCGGATAGGCATCCGCCATCAAGATGACCGCACCTCCCGCGCCGCAACCGACGTCGGC
Organism: Ilumatobacteraceae bacterium; assembly: GCA_043748395.1. Lineage (GTDB taxonomy): Bacteria > Actinomycetota > Acidimicrobiia > Acidimicrobiales > Ilumatobacteraceae > JAYTNH01. The sequence continues at coordinate 699 of JAYTNH010000024.1, forward strand.
GACGCGAATACCGGCTGTGAGCTGCGCCGCGAGCCCATCGATGGCCGGCAGCACCACAGGGAGCAGATTGGCGCGGTTCCACGGCTCGAAGCTGCGCTCGATGCCCACCGCGCCCTGCGGACCATGGCTGTCGTAGTCGTGGCCCATGCCAGAGCGGAAGCTGCTGGGCATCTCTTCGAGCGCACGCATCGTCTGCGGGAGACGATGGAACATGCCCATGCCGAACGCCGGGTGATCGGGGCTCGCCAACACTGCGGCGGCCTCGGGTGAGAGCGAGAATCGGCCGTCCGCGTCGGTGTCGAGCAGCCGAGCCGCAGCCTGGTTGTGCGCCCACTCGCGCACCCACCGCTCGCTGAGTTCCGTGCGCGACGCAATCTCGTCGGTCGACAGCGGGCGACCGGCCAACTTCATCGCCGTGTAGATGCCGAGCTGGTCGCCGAGGTGGATCATGCCAGCGGTGACTGCGCCCTCGAGCTTGGTGAACACCTGGAACGAGAACATCTTGAGCTTGTCGGGGTCGATGCCGATTGCCGGATTCGTGTCGGTCATGTCACGTGCCTCAGGCCGGATCGGCGAACGCGGCGGGACGCTTCTCGAAGTTCGACATGACCGCTTCGACCTGATCGGGCCGACCGATGAGCGAGCCGATGATGCGGCGCTCCTCGGCAAACTGGTCGGCCGCGCCCTGGTTGACCAAGCCATTGATCAGCGCCTTGGCGCCACGGACGGCGCTTGGGCTGCGCCCGGCGATTTCGCCTGCGAGCACCATCGCGTCGTCGTACGGGGTGTCGGACAGGCGTGTGGCGAGGCCCAGCACAGCGGCCTCGCGACCGTCGAACACGCGGGCGGTGAACACGAGCTCTTTGGCGACGTCGGCACGCACCAACTGCGACAACATGAGCGTGCCGGTCATGTCGGGCACCAATCCCCAGTGCACCTCGCGAACGCTCATCTGGGTGTCGGGGTGCACGATGCGGATGTCGGCTCCGAGCGCGATCTGGATTCCGCCGCCCAGCGCGTGGCCGTGCACGGCAGCGATCACCGGCACAGGTACCTCTTGCCACACCCAGGCGACCTGCTGGCCGAGGTGGGTGATACGACCCTGCTGCATCGAGCCAGGGTCGCCTTCGTTCGCCGGTGCAGGCCGGTCGCCTCCGGACATCGCTTGGAACGATGAGAAGTCGAGCCCGGCGCAGAACGACGAGCCCTCGCCGCTGAGCACGACCACCCGCACGCCGGGTGCGGTCTTGAGCTGTTCGCCGGCTTCGGCCAGCGCGGAGAACATCGCTGCGTCGAGCGCGTTGCGCTTGTCGGGCCGGTTCATGCGCACGTCGGCGATGCCGTCTGAAATGGTGATGTTGACTCTGTCGGACATGCCCCAAGTCTGGCAGGTCAGGTCTTGCGGGCCTGCAGTGTGTAACTCGCCGGCAACCGCTCGGGCATCTCGCGCAGACACCACTCGCCGAACTCGTCTTCCACCATCGCCGCGCCGGCCGCGTTCCACGGCACCGACATGTGCTCGACGAAGCCGGTGATCACCAGTCCGGCCTCGGTGACCGCCGCCAAGATCTCGCCGAGACCATGGTTGAAGTGGACGATGTCGGGTGCGGCCAAGTCGTGCTCATGATCGACGTAGGTCTTGGCCTCGCTGAACAGCGTGCCGGACGTCTCGAAGTAGGGGTACTCGATGACGAGCAGTCCGTCGTCGCGCGGATCGCTCAGCGTCCACAGCATGGGGTGGCCTTCGCGGATGAACAAGCGGCCACCCGGGCGCAGCAATGCGCTCACCACCTTGGCCCAGCGCGCGACATCGGGAAGCCAGCACAGTGCCCCGACGCCGGTGTAGACCAGATCGAACCGCGACCCACCCAGCGCCGCGACCGCGTCGTACAGCGGACTATCGACGTAGTCGATGCGAGCACCGCAAACGGCGGCGAGTCGGCGGGCGACATCGAGCGCGGGCGGCGAGAAGTCGAGACCGGTCATGCGCGCGCCGAGGCGAGACAACGACAGTGTGTCGGTGCCGATGTGGCATTGGAGATGTACGGCATCGAGCCCGGCAACGTTGCCCAGGCGAGGCAGATCGAACCGAACGACACCCGACAAGTACGTGGGATCCGCGCGAAACTCGTCGAGCGAGTAACCATGCTCGTGGATCGGTACTCGGCTGTTCCAGTTGGCCAGATTCACGGCCATGTAGTCGTTCGGGTAGTCGTTCGGGTAGTCGTTCGGGTAGTTGTTCGGGTCGTCGTCCACAGCGTCGAGCAGCGTACCCAGATGGCACACTGCGTTGATGAACCTCAACCTGTCTGCCGATGAAGTGCTCTCGACCACCCGCGCCGTACGCAAGCGTCTCGACTTCGACCGGCCCGTCGAACGCGAAGTGATCGAGGAATGCTTGCAGCTCGCGCTCCAGGCCCCAACAGGGTCGAACAGCCAAGGCTGGCAGTGGATCATGGTGACCGATGCCGCCAAGAAGCAGGCGCTCGCCGATATCTACCGCGAGAACTTTCAGGAGTACGCAAAGTTCGCACAGTCGAACACCTATCAAGAGGGCGACCTGCGTGCCGAGCAGCGCGACAAGGTCACCGAGTCTGCCGTGTACCTCACCGAGAACTTCCATCGCGTTCCCGTGATGATGATTCCGTGCATCACCGGCAACCTCGACAAGGTGCCGGCCTTCATGGGCGCGTCGGCGTGGGGATCGCTCCTGCCTGCAGTGTGGAGCTTCATGCTGGCCGCACGCGAACGCGGACTGGGTACGGCCTGGACGACCATCCACCTGATGCTCGACGGCGACAAGAAGGCAGCCGACTTGCTCGGCATCCCCTACGGCGAGGTCACCCAGGCTGGCCTGTTTCCCATCGCCTACACCATCGGCACCGACTTCAAGCCCGCCAAGCGCCTACCGCTCGAGCCGATCCTGCACTGGAACGAGTGGTGATCGAAACCGGCGACGCCGGCGTACGCGCGTCAGAGTTCTGCCTGCAGGAGAGCTTCGCATACCGATTCGATTGGGGCCTCCACGGCCTCGCCGCGCTCGCGCCGTTCGCCGACGTAGTGGTGATCGTCGACGTGCTGCGATTTTCCTCCGCAGTGTCGGCGGCCGTCGAGTCAGGCGGCACGGTCTACCCCTACCCATGGGCCGACGAGGGAGCGGCCGTGTACGCCGCTGACCGCAACGCCGTTCTGGCCGGGCGACGCGAACACGGAGAGCTCTCGCTGTCGCCCACCGATCTGCTTGCAGCTCAGCCAGGGGTGCGTATCGTGCTGCCCTCACCCAACGGGTCGGCGCTGGCGTTCGCGGCTCGCGACCACGGCGCACGACATGTACTGGCCGGATGCCTGCGCAACGCCACTGCAACCGCCATGCTCGCCCGCGAGTGTGCGGCC
>JAYTNH010000025.1:0-2696 GCA_043748395.1 Ilumatobacteraceae bacterium
AATCAAGCGCTCTATCGCCTGTTGGGCCGAACCATCACTGCGTGGGAGCAGCCCGGAACCGGCGCCGACTGACGGCCGTACCCCACACGTTATGGGCCCTCTACGTGGCCCTCGCGCGGGTCGCCCATTCGTTCGACCTGCACCACGGCATCGAGGTTGATCGGGCCGTACACGTGGGGGAACGGTTCGGGAGCCCCACCCAATTGTTCATGCACCACCGGCGACGTGAGCAGTGCTTCGTCAACGTGCAACAGCACCAGGTCGGGAATGCCTTGGTAGTACCTCTGGAGAACCCCGGCCACTTGGTCGAGGTTGCTGCAGTGGATGTACCCCTCGTGGGCGAGCTCGACCCCAAGCGTCGAGCCGGTATGGGTGCCCTCGGTGAGCGAACGAGCCCAGCGCGACTCGTCGGTGACGTGGAAGATCATCGTCGTAGGCTGGCACAGTCATGCGCATCGATGTGTTCACCATCTTTCCCGGCCTCGTCGACACCTTCTGTAGCGAGAGCTTGCTCGGCAAGGCTCGTCACGCAGGTTTGCTCGACCTGCGCACTCACGATCTACGCGAGCACACCACCGATGTGCACCGCACCGTCGACGATGCACCATTCGGCGGTGGCGCCGGCATGGTGATGAAGCCCGCCCCGATCTTCGCAGCTGTCGAAGCGGCGCATCCGCCGCGCCCACTGTTCGTTCTGGGCCCCGGTGGCCGTCGGTTCGACCAGGCGATGGCCAACGATCTCGCCACCAAGCCCGGCTTCAGCCTGTTGTGCGGTCGGTACGAAGGTATTGATCACCGAGTTCGCGAGCACCTCGCCGACGGCGAGATCAGCATCGGCGATGTTGTGCTGAGCGGAGGAGAGGTGGCCGCCTGTGTGGTCATCGAGGCCGTTGCGCGGCTCTTACCAGGCGCGATGGGTAACGACGTGAGTCCGGTGGCCGAAAGCTTCGGCGCGGCGGGCCTGTTGGAGGAGCCGCACTTCACCAGACCGGCAGAGTTCAGGGGCTGGTCGGTTCCCGACGTTTTGCGCGGCGGCGATCACGCGCGTGTGGAACGCTGGCGCAGAGCGCAGGCGCTGCATCGCACCGTCAACGCCCGTCCCGACCTCATCGAGGCAGCGGGCGGCCTGAGCGAACTTGACCGACGCCTGTTGGAAGAGTTCCCTCCTGTGGCCTATCCTTGAGTGTTCCCGAACTGAAGGTTGCAAGCAGTCGCGCCATGAAATCCACAGACTTTGTCGACAATGATTCCATCCGTACCGACATTCCCGACTTCGGTCCGGGCGATGAGCTCAAGGTGCACGTTCGCGTGGTCGAGGGCAGCAAAGAGCGCGTCCAGATCTTCCAGGGCAACGTCATTCGCCGCCAGGGCGGCGGGCTGCATGAGACGTACACAGTGCGCAAGCTCAGCTATGGCGTCGGTGTCGAGCGCACGTTCCCCATGCACACGCCCACCGTCACCCTTATCGAGGTCATCAAGCGCGGCGACGTTCGCCGCGCCAAGCTCTACTACGTGCGCGACCGCATTGGTAAGGCTGCCAAGATCAAGGAAAAGCGCGTCCTCTGAGCGCGCGCCAATCGGCTACGCCCTTCTCGGTGTGAGGCAACACCCTCGTTGAGCTCTGACGACCTCGAAAACTTCGAGTCCGAGCGAGAGCTCCAACTCGCGCAGGAGTATCAAGACGTCGCGGCCATGTTCAAGTTCGCCGTCGAGACCGAGCGCCGGTTCTACCTGGCCAACGACGTCAAAGTCACCGTGGGTGGCGATGCCACGCGGCCACTGATCGAGGTGGAGTTGAGTGACGCATGGGTGTGGGACATGTACCGCAAGAGCCGATTCGTTCCGAAGGTGAAGGTGCTCACGTTCAAGGACGTCAACGTCGAGGAACTGCCGGCGATCGACCTGTAACGCCGTCGCTCGCGGCAGTGGCTCGTGGGCGATGGGGTGAAGAGCTGGCGATGCGGTGGTATCGCCGCGAGGGCTACGTGGTGCTCGATCGCAACTGGCGGTCAGATCACGGTGAGCTCGACCTTGTGCTTCGACGAGGCACCATCGTCGTCTTCAGCGAGGTCAAGGCGCGCGCCAGCGAACGCTACGGGCCTGCTGCGGCCGCAGTGGGGGTGCACAAGCAACGTCGCCTGCGCAGGTTGGCTGCAGCGTGGCTTGCTGCAACGGGCACCCACGGGGTCGACGTGCGCTTCGACGTGGTCGCGGTGACGGGCACATCGCTCGAGGTGATCGAGGGCGCCTTCTGAGCCGTACGTGAGATCGCCGGGTCAGCCGAAGACGGCCCACAGCACCACACCGACCACCATCACCATGGCTGCCGCCACGAAGAGGTAGTCGCTGGTACGGGCGACGCGTTTGCGATGCGGGTTGAAGCCCATGTCATCAGTATCGTCCGAATTCGTGGAAACCATCGACGTGAGCCGATCGTTGGGCGTGGTCACCATCACGTTGCAACGCCCCGCCAAGAAGAACGCCATCAATGCCACGATGTGGGACGAACTACTGGCCACTTTTCATGAGATCGCGGTAAGTAGCACCGATCGGGCGGTCGTGATCACGGGCACCGGTGGCGAGTTCTGCTCGGGGGCCGACCTCACCGCAGGTGGCGATGGCCCGCCACGGCATCAACTCGCTGTCATGCGGCACGTGGGCGATGTGGCACTTGCCTTGCATCGTTTGCCGCAGCC
>JAYTNH010000026.1:0-5772 GCA_043748395.1 Ilumatobacteraceae bacterium
TGGGCAAACAGCGAATCCCAGATCACCGGGGTCTCGGGATTGCCATGGACGAAGACGGCGGGCATGGCGTCGACCTTACCCGCGCGTGCAAGCCCAGTGAGATGAACCCTGGTGAACGCTCAGATGACGTTGATCGCGTCGAGTGTTGCGCCCGCCGCGTCGGCCTCTGCACCACTGATGACAACACCCATCGCGCGCCAATCGGCGCGCTTGGTACCCCACGAGATGAAGTCGTGGGCGGTCGTGGTGGCCGTGGGAAGCGACGAATCGGCGGCGGCGCTCACCGTCCACAACGCTGCGGCGTCACCGGCACGCATTGCGTACACAGCGTCGAGGTCGGTGAACTCGAGGTTGACGCCTTGGGTTGCACCAGCGAGAGCCTCGGCACACATCTGCGGCACACCGGCGAGCATCCACTCGATGGTGGCATTGAGCGACGCCGTGTCGCGAGGCAGATCGGCTGCACGTGGCACCGCTGCACCGATGTCGTGACGCAGGTGGCAGTAGTGATCGAACACGATTGCGTTGCCCAAGATGTGCATGGGGTGGCTACCGAGGTTGGCCAAAGGAATCACCATCTCGGCCATGCCCGGCTCTTGCATCATCGACAACGCAGCAATGCCCTTGACCGACCATTCGGCGTACTCTGCGAGCACTTGTGCGGTGGTCCAGTCGTGCCGGGCTTGCACCGGTACTTCGGCGTTCTGCTCGACATCGGCGGTGGTGCCGCCCTCGATGGACGAAGCGTCGGCGATGGAGTGATACACGCTGGCCATGTGCTGGGCGACGTCTTGCACGCGCCATCCGGCACACCCGCTCGGCGCGGCCCATTCGTCGGGCGTGAGGCCCTCGAACAACTCGGTCGCACGGTCGGTTTCGGCCTGCAGGGCCTGGATTGCTGCCTTGGTCATGATGCTGCTCCGTTCTTCAACATGGCTCCGGCCAGCACTCCGGTGTGCTGCCCGTGATCCATGAACACCTGGCCGTTCACCAGCGTGTAGTCGTATCCGGACGAACCCTGCACGTAACGCCCCGCGCCGTTGGGGAAGTCGTACGTGTACGTGGGCGGCGGAAGGTGCAAGTTGTCGAAGTCGATGACGTTCACATCGGCGAACGCGCCGACCGCAATGCGACCCCGATCGGCGATGCCGAACAGGTCGGCGGTGTCGCTGGTGAGCCGCCGAATGGCCTCCTCGATCGTCCAGCGCTGACGTTCGCGAATCCAGTAGGTGAGCAGGAACGTGGGCTGGCTGGCATCGAGGATCTGCCCCACATGCGCACCGGCGTCGGCGAGCCCCAGCGTGACCAGCGGATCGTCGAGCATCTCTTCGACCGCCGACAACTGCTGGTTGAGGAAGGGGTAGCTGCACACCACCTGGCCGTCGGTCTCGAGCAGCAGTTCGATGTAGGCGGCGGCGGCGCTGATGCCACGGCGCTCGGCCTCGGCGGCAAGCGACGTAGACGGGTCGAGGTCGTAGCGCGCCACTTCGGTGCCGTCGGGACCTGGTTGGTTGACGATGAACAGTTGCGTGAGATCCATGCCGCTGCCCACGTGTTCGGCCTCGCTGATGAGCCGAATACGCATCGCCGGATCGCGCAACGCCACCAACTTCTTGCCGTTTATCATGCCGCGCAACTCGCGCCACGACGGTGCCCTGTCGAACACGGTGCGCGTGTCGAGACTGAACAGCACCCCGACACTGCGGGCGGTGGTCTGGGGCCGCACGGTGGCGCCGCGCGCGTTCTCGTCCTTCGCGAACTGGATGACCCGTGCATACAGATCGGGGCGGCTGTCGTGCTGCGTGAGGCCGAAGCTCACCGGACCGCCGCTGCGGCGGCTGACCTCGCCCATCCACGCAACTTCGGCTCGGGTCTTGGGCACATCGGGGTCGTCGCGCTCACCTTCGCCGATGCGGCTGGCGCTCTCGAACACGCCGGCGCCATGGCGCCCCAACACGTCGGCGAAGGCGTATAACTCATCTTCGGTGGCATAGGTACCTGGTACCGGTCGGCCATCGGGCACCTTGTGCAGGAACGTGCGGCTGGTGCTGAACCCCAATGCACCACCGCGCATCGCTTCGTCGAGCATTTCGCACATGATCGCCAGATCGTCGGCGGTGGGCGGTGCTTGATCGATGCCGCGCGAACCCATCGCGTACTGACGCAGCGCGCAGTGACCCACCATGCCACCCACGTTGGGACCCTTCGGCAGGCGACCCATCGACTCGAGGTACTCGCCATACGTGACCCAGTCCCATGGCAGGCCACCCAGGATTGCGGCACGTGGGATGTCTTCGACGCTCTCCATCATCTCGGCCAGCGTGGTGCGGTCTTCGGGCTTGCATGGCGCGAACGTGACGCCGCAGTTACCCATCACCACACTGGTGACGCCATGCCAGCAACTGCTCGACCCAATGGGGTCCCATGCCAACTGCGCATCGAGATGCGTGTGGATGTCGACGAAACCCGGTGTGACCAAGCGACCCGTGGCATCGAGCACTCGCGCTGACGAACCTGCGAGGTCGGGCTCGACGGCCACGATGCGATCGCCCACAATGCCGACATCGGCCACACGTGACTGCGCGCCCGTTCCGTCGACCACCGTGCCGCCGCGAATGATCACATCAAAATCGTTCATCGTGTGGACCCCCATCCGTTCGAAGCGCGAACCGTAGCGTCGTTTCGGCAGCTCCGTCGAGGTCTACCGTTTACACATGCATGTCGATGTGATGACAACACCCAAGCCGCTGCAAGACATGGGCGCGTTGGCGCGCTCCGTTCGCGACGCCGGCATCGACGGAATGCTGTTCACCGAGGGTGGACGTACTGCCTATCTGTCGGCCACTGCTGCGGCCGTGGCCGCGCCCGAACTCGAGCTCAGCACCGGTGTCGCGGTGGCGTTCCCGCGTAGCCCGATGGTCACCGCCCAGGTGGCCTGGGAGTTGCACGAGGCAACGGGCGGACACTTCCGCCTCGGCCTCGGCACGCAGGTGCGCACGCATGTGGTGCGACGCTACGGCGTCGAGTTCGAGCCACCCGGCCCGCGTCTACGCGACTACGTACGCGCGGTGAAGGCCAGCTTCGCCGGGTTCCGCGGCGAGCCACTCGACCACCACGGGCCGTACTACGAGCTCACGTTCCTCAACTCACAATGGAGTCCGGGCCGCATTGCGTTCGACGACCCGAAGGTCGACGTAGCCGCCGTCAATCCATGGATGTTGCGCATGGCCGGCGAGGTGGCCGACGGCGCGCACATTCACCCGATCGGTGAGCCCGGGTACCTGCACCGAATCGCGCTGCCGAACATTGCCGCCGGAGCCGTTGGGGCCGGACGCGATCCGGCCGACATCGCGGTGATCGTGCCGGTGAACTGCATCGTGGGCGACACCGACGAGGAACGAGAAGCCGACCGCAACCTGCTGCGCTCGATGCTCAGCTTCTACGGCAGCACACCCAACTACGCGTTCATCTGGGACGACGCCGGCTTCGATGGCACCACTGCGCGCATCCGCGAACGCCAGAAGGCCGGCGACTTCGCAGGCATGGCCGCGCAGATCACCGACGACCACATCGCCACGTTCTGCACCGAGGCCACCTGGGACGGCCTTGCCGACGCACTGGTCGCGAAGTACCGAGGTGTCGCATCTCGCCTGGTGTTCTACAACGCGGCGATGACCACGCCCGATCGGCTGCACAAGTACGGCGAAGTGGCGCGCCAGATTCGAGCGGCGACAGCCAGCTAGAGCAGACGCCGGCCGGTCGCCCAAGCCGACAGCTCGTGGCGGTTCGAGAGTTGCAGCTTGCGCAGCACCGCCGAGACGTGCGTCTCGATGGTCTTCACCGACAGGTGCAAGCGCGACGCCACCTCGCGATACGTGTAGCCGCGGGCGATCAGACGCATCACCTCCTGCTCACGCGTGGTGAGCAGGTCGAGCTCAGGGTCGGTCGGCGCCGGCAGGTGGCCCGAGAACGCGTCGAGCACGAAGCCGGCCAAGCGTGGCGAGAACACTGCATCGCCCTCGTGAACACGGCGCACGGCATCGGCGAGGGCGCTGCCGTCGATGGTCTTGGTGACGTAGCCACGCGCACCCGCACGCACCACTGCCACCACGTCGTCGGCCGCATCGCTCACCGACAGCGCGAGGAAGACGGCCTCTGGCCACACGCGCATCACCGACTCGATGATCGCCCGACCACCACCGTCGGGCAAATGCACGTCGACCAGCACCACGTCTGGTCGCAGACCAAGCACGCCACTGATTGCATCGGCGACGGTGCCAGCCTCACCCACCACCTCGATGACGTCGGGCATGCCGGCAAGCTCGGCTCGCACACCGGCCCTGAACAACGCGTGGTCGTCGACGAGGAACACTCGCACAGCACTCATCGGTCGAGCTCGCGCGGAGCGACGAGCCGAACCTCGGTGCCGAAACCCTGCTCGGATTCGATGGTCGCCGTGCCGCCCATCCGTTCCATCCGCGCCTCGATCGACTGCCCGATGCCGCGACGATCGGCACCCGATTCGTTGCGCTCGAAACCCACGCCACGATCGCGTACGAATGCCTCGACCTGTCGCTCACCGACTTCGGCGTACACCGAGAACTGTTGCACGGTGCTGTGCTTGGCCGCGTTCACGCAAGCTTCGCGCATGGCCGCGCACAGCGCTGTGAGATCGTCATCGAGTGGAGCATCGCCCACCACCACGACCTCGATCTGCACGTCGTACAACTGCTCCACCTCGCGGGCCAGCTCGCCCACGGCCGCAGCGAACGTATCGGCTGACTTGGCGGTGTGGCCGTAGAGCCAGGCACGCAACTCGTGCTCTTGCTGGCGGGCAAGCGTGACAGTGCGCCGCGGATCGTCGGCCGTGCGCTGAATGAGCGCCAATGTCTGCAACACCGAGTCGTGCAGGTGCGCGGCCACGGCTTCGCGCTCTTGCGCGCGCATGCGTTGGCGGCGTTCGTCGGCCGCCGATTGCACCAGGCGGGCAACCCATGGACCCACCACCACGGCCACCCCCACGATGGTGAGTGCAGTAGCGATGACGCCCGCCCGCAACGAACCCGACACCCGATCGCCGGCAGCCACCATCACCAAGCCGAGCGCCACGAGCGAGGCTCCCACCATCAGCCTGGTGCGTGCGTGTCGCCCACTCATCACCTGCGTGAGTTGGCTCGCCGACAACGGTGACCCCGCGTCGGTACGCATCACTCCGAGCACGATGACACCACTGATCACCACGAGGAGCGGCACCATCACCGCATCGCCCAGCCACACCCCGGTGGAGCGCACCAACAACACGAGCCCCAGCGTGATCGCTGCAACAGACAGGTCACGTCGGGTATCGGCGCGATGCGGAGTCACGGTGGTGTCGGGCTGTGACACCACGGCGCCTACGGCGTAGATCACCAAGCCCACTCCGGCCGTGAGCGTCAACACGATCAGCGCTCCGCGAACCAGCGTTGGGTTCACACCGAAGTGACGCGCAAACCCGCCGGCAACGCCGCCGACCACGCGATGCTCGTCGCGGCGGCTGAAGGTGAGCGACGCGCGATCCATTGGGTTGATTGTCGCACGCAAGCGTGCACATGTCATCGGGGCCCGACCCTGAACATTCGGGGCGAATCTCAGGGTGGGTTCAGGGATGAACCAGGGCCGCTCCCCGATGGCACCACCGGCGGCCGGGCGGATGATGTACACATGACGACAACGACAGACAACCCAGCGACCAACGACCCAACGACCGACAGTCCAGATCCACAGATGACATAC
>JAYTNH010000027.1:0-5743 GCA_043748395.1 Ilumatobacteraceae bacterium
CGCGGCTGTGTTGCGCTCACCCTCGAAGTGCGAGCCACCAACACCAGCGCGCAGGCGCTGTACCGCCGCTTCGGGTTCGTGCCGGCTGGTGTGCGGCAGAAGTACTACGAGAACACCGACGACGCGATCGTGATGTGGTGCAATGACATCGAGATGAGCGCCTACCACGAGCGGCTGCGCGACGTGTGCCCGGAGGCGGCTCGATGAACGTTGACGAAGCAACTGTGGTGCTCGGCATCGAGACGAGCTGCGACGAGACGGCCGCGGCGCTCGTGATGGGCGGGCTCGATGTGCTGTCGAGCGTCGTGAGCACGCAGATCGACTTACACGCTCAGTTCGGTGGGGTGGTGCCCGAGGTTGCTAGCCGCGCTCACCTCGACCTGCTCAATCCCGTGATTGCGCGCGCCATCGTCGAGGCCGGCGTCGCCGACGAGCGCATCGATGCGGTGGCCTGCACGGTCGGACCAGGTTTGATCGGAGCGTTGCTCGTCGGTGTGTCGGCCGCCAAGGCGCTGGCGCTGGCCTGGGACGTGCCCTTCATCGGCGTCAACCATCTCGAAGCTCACCTCTACGCTGCCTTCCTCGAGGATCCGTCGCTCGAGTTCCCGCTGGTCGTGATGCTCGTCTCGGGTGGGCACACGATGCTGGTCGAGATGGTCGATCATGGTCAGTACCGGCTGCTGGGCCGCACCATCGACGATGCCGCCGGCGAGGCCTTCGACAAGGTTGCCCGTTTCCTCGGGCTCGACTACCCAGGGGGCCCCGCGATCGACGCCGAGGCAATGCACGGCGACCCGACGGCGATCGACTTCCCACGAGCGATGCTGAACGACGGCCTCGACTTCAGCTTCAGTGGTCTGAAGACGTCGGTGATGAACTACGTGCGCAAGCATCCCGACGTGTCGGCCGCCGACGTTGCCGCGTCGTTTCAGACGGCGGTGGTCGATGTGCTCGTTGTCAAGGCGCGCCGAGCAGCCCGGTTGGTCGGTGCGAAGGGCTTGGTGCTCGGCGGGGGAGTCGCCGCCAACTCGCTGTTGCGCGAGCAGTTCTTGCAGGCATGCACCGACGAGAATCTGCGTGGCTTCCTGCCCAGCCGCTCGATGTGCACCGACAACGCCGCCATGATCGCCGCTGCTGGGTGGTATCGCCTGCGCAGCGATGGCCCCACCGCACTCGACGCCGGCGCCTACCCCAGCCTGCGTCTCCCGCTCATCCCCTAGTCTGATCGCTGATCGCCGACCGCCGACCGCCGACCGCCGACCGCCACCACCCTGGCCGTCCTGGCTCGTTCACGTCGGTTCGATTTCGATTCGTGCGGGCGAGCCATCTTCTATCGAAATCGAAGTGAGGAGAACACCATGGGGGGTGGTGGGGTGCCGTCTTGCCGGAGCGGCGACGCGGGTGTCCACCCTTCGTCATGGAACTGATGTCATGGAGCTGATGTCATGGAGCTGATGTCATGGAACTGACGTCATGAAACTGAGGCTCAAGCCACTCGATGTGCGTCGGGCGATTCTTGCGGTGTTCATGCGCTGCGGCGGCGGCCCACTGTCGCTTGGTGATGTCGTGGCCCGTGTTCGTGAAGGCGAAGGGCTCGATCTCGACAGCCTTGTGGGCGTCGATGGCCATCAACGCGTGTGCGATGTGCTGCGTCATCAGGTGCGGATGGGACGCGCCGAGGCCGTCGCGCGTGGGGTGTATCGACTCGACCTCGACGAGTTCAGCACGTCGACGGTGTGGCGATGTCTGCATTGGCGCGACGTCGCTACGAAACGCCAGTTGAGCTCTGACCGATACCGTTGAGGCGTGAGAATCGGTCCGTACACGCCTGAGGCACCCGTGGTGTTGGCCCCTATGGCAGGAGTCACCAACGCGCCGTTCCGCACGCTGTGTCGTGAGTTCGCTCCCGGGCTGATCTACGTGAACGAGATGGTGATGGCCACCGCCGTCGTGCACGGCAATGCCAAGACGAGTCGCATGATCACCTTCGCGCCCGACGAGTCGCCACGCAGCCTGCAGCTCTACGGCAGCGATCCGGCGCTGATGGGTGAGGCTGTTCGCATCCTCGCTGGCGAGGGTCGGGTCGATCACATCGACATCAACTTCGGGTGCCCGGCAGCCAAGGTCACTCGCAAGGGCGGAGGCGCGGCCGTGCCCGCCAAACCCAATCTGCTCGCCGCCATTCTTCGTGCCGCAGTCAGCGCAGCTGAGCCGCACGGCATTCCGGTGACGGCCAAGTTCCGAAAGGGGCTCTTCGACACGCTGCTCACATACATCTCCACCGGTCGCATCGCTGTCGACGAAGGCGTCGCAGCCATTGCATTGCACGCGCGTACCGCCGAGCAGCACTATGCCGGCAATGCCGATTGGGCGGCGATCGGTGAGTTGAAGGCGGCCGTCCCCGAGATACCGGTGTTGGGTAACGGCGACATCTGGGAAGCCTCCGACGCAGTGGCGATGATGGCCGAGACCGGCTGCGACGGTGTGGTGATCGGCCGAGGCTGTCTGGGTCGTCCCTGGCTGTTCGCCAATCTGGTCGATGCGCTCAATGGCCGCCCCGTTGCACCATCGCCAACACTTGGAGCAGTGCTGGTCACCATGGCCCACCATGCACGAATGCTCAGCGATCACATGACCGAGTCACTGGCCATGCGCGACTTCCGCAAGCACACCGCCTGGTACTTCACCGGCTACCCGGTGGGCGGTGAGACCCGACGCAAGTTCAGCACCATCAGCACGCTCGCCGAGCTCGACGACCTGATCGCCGATCTCGAGCCAACGCTCGAACTCGTCGCCGGAGGTGAGCGCATCCGGCGCGGTCATACCAACGGCCCCATCAAAGTGGTGCTGCCGTACGGCTACCTCGACCACCTCGACGACGCCGAAGTTCCCGACGACGCCCACGTCATGGCGCTCAGCGGCGGATGACCCGTTCAGATGACGCGTTCGGATGACCCGTTCGGATGACAACGCGCATCATCCTCGCCAGTTCGTCACCGCGTCGCCGTGAGTTGCTGACTCAGCTCGGCCTCGTGTTCGAGGTGATGTCGCCCGATGTCGACGAATCCGAACGACCGAGCGAAGATCCGGCTGCATACGTGCGGCGAGTCGCGGTCCTGAAGGCCGCGGCAGTCTTTGCGGCGCCAGAGATGCTGCTGATCGCTGCCGACACGACCGTCGACCTCGATGGGCGCATCTTCGCCAAGCCTGACGACGACGAACATTCCAGGGAGATGTTGCGCGCGCTGTCAGGCCGCACGCATCACGTACACACAGGGTTGGCCGTACGCCTTGGCGAGCGCACGTTGGTTGCGGTGTGCTCGACGGCGGTGACGTTCACCCACCTGACCGACGCCACGATCGACTGGTATCTGTCGACCGGCGAACCAATCGGCAAGGCCGGTGCCTACGCGATCCAAGACGGCGGCGGCGTGTTCGTCGAGAGCATCGACGGCAGTGTGAGCAACGTGATCGGGCTGCCGTTGCACACGCTCGTAGCGCTGGCCGCTGAACTCGGCGTCACGCTGCTCAACCCTCGACGAATCGGGCGACGAACGCCACCGGCTCGCTGAACGCATAGGCCGCGACGCGTACACCGGCAATGCCTGCTTCGACATCGACAAACGCTGCGCGCACGACACGATCGCCGACCGTGATTTCGAGCGCGATGTTGGGCGAATCACTGGTCGACGAAGCAAACACGTACGTTGCGCCCGGGATCACCAATGACGAGATTACCTCGGTGGGCGCCAGGGCATGATCGAGCGGTGGGCTGAAGGGCGAGCCTTCTGGGTGGTCGAGCGGTGCCGCCGCCCACAACAGCAGCAAGCGTCCATCGCGTTCGACGATGCGAACGCCTGCAGTCCAGCCGTGTCCGTCGGTCGTGGTTCCCGCAGCGACCTGCACCAGGCTCGCCAGACGCGCTCCCGGCGGTCGGCCGTACACCATCTGCTCCCACTCCTGCGCCGAGTAGGGCCTGACCAGGGTGGCGAACTGAGCGAGCACCGACGAGCCGACCGGACCGCTCAACGTGAACACGTAGTTGCCCGATCGCCATCGCAGCATGAGTTCGTCAGGGCGCGCGACCGACCGGCCCTTCACCCAGCCCGAGCTCGTACCTGCCTTGAGGTCGCTCAGGACGAATGGAAACAGTTGTACGGCTGGCTCGAGCGCGCCGGTGGAGCCGACAGTGAAGGTGACATCGATAGGCGTACCGTTCGGATCGTCGGACGTGTAGATCACCCTGCTCACCGGGTCGCCGGTCATCATCGACTCCGCATCAGCACCCTGCGTGACGAGCTGCAGGCCGTCGGGCAAGAGGGCGTCGAACCTGAGTGTGCCGCCAGTCCCCTGTAGCGTGGCCGCCAGTAATGCAAGATCGGCGTCATCGACGCCGTGGGCCGAGATGGTTGCCGTACCCAACAGCATCTCAACCTGGACGTCGCGTCGCTGCGCGTCGTATGCCGGTGTGGTCGCCTCGAACCTGCCGATCAACGACCGGGTTGCGTCCGGTACGGCATCGAAGGCCTGGATACCTGGGGTGATGCTGACCGACACCCATTGACCCTCCGTTGCCGATGCTCCAGGCGTGGCCCAGAGCTTGAACTTCGAACTGGGATCAGCAGGCGTGAGCTCATCGGCCGAATGCACCGACCACAACGGCGGCGGATCGGCGGCGAAGCGTTCAGGCTGAACCACGTCGGGCCCAACCGATTGCAGCAAGGGCCGCATGGTGGTGCTGGTCACCACGGTGGCGTCGGGTAGCCCCGCGGTCTCGGTATCGGCCGACCAGATGATGGCGGTGACGACCACGAGCGCGCCGAACGTCAACACGGCGGGCGCGACCCACCGCGGGCCGTGCGTACGGGGTGGCTGACCTGGGGTGGGGGCCGATGCAAGGCGCGGACGGTCGGGCTGGATCAGCTCGATCACCTGCCCCTTTTCTGCCACGAGGTCATTCTTCCAGAACCGATCGAGTTA
The DNA here is from genome assembly GCA_043748395.1 of Ilumatobacteraceae bacterium. Lineage (GTDB taxonomy): Bacteria > Actinomycetota > Acidimicrobiia > Acidimicrobiales > Ilumatobacteraceae > JAYTNH01. Next base: position 4,981 of record JAYTNH010000027.1, read on the forward strand.
GCACTCTCACCCCGCGATTGCTAACGGCGGTTGCTAACGGAGGGGTCGACCGCCTAACATTGGCACTCGCAGTACTTGAGTGCTAACTCAGGTGCTCCCACTGTCAACCAGTCCAATTGCCAGCGTGTTCTCGCCAATGGAGGCCTGTACAAATGAATCTCAAGCCGCTCGATGACCGTATCGTCGTGAAGCCCAGCGAGGCCGAGCAGACCACTGCTTCGGGTCTCGTCATCCCCGACACCGCCAAGGAGAAGCCGCAGCAGGGCGAAGTCCTCGCTGTCGGCCCCGGCCGCTGGAGTGACGACAAGGGCACGCACAGCGCCCTCGACGTCAAGGTCGGCAACATCGTGCTGTACAGCAAGTACGGCGGCACCGAAGTCACCATCGACGGCGACGATCTGTTGATCCTCACCAGCCGTGACGTCCTCGCCATCGTCGAGAAGTGAGCCACTGACACCATGGCAAAACAACTCAAGTTCCACGACGAGGCGCGCCGCGCTCTCGAAATTGGCGTGAACAAGCTGGCCGACACGGTCAAGGTCACGCTCGGGCCGAAGGGTCGCAACGTCGTCCTCGACAAGAAGTTCGGCGCACCCACCATCACCAACGACGGTGTGTCCATCGCGAAGGAAGTCGAACTCGACGATCCCTTCGAGAACATGGGCGCCCAACTGGTGAAAGAAGTCGCCACCAAGACCAACGACGTCGCCGGCGATGGCACAACCACCGCCACGGTGCTCGCTCAGGCCATGGTGAGCCACGG
>JAYTNH010000028.1:0-13394 GCA_043748395.1 Ilumatobacteraceae bacterium
TCGCGTCCGTCAGTGCCCGGCAGACGCGACAGCGCGCGCCCGGTCTCGCCGACCTCGTTGCCGCCGGGCGGCAGCACCCAGAACAGCGGATAGTCGCACGTGCAGAACCAGTTGGCGTGCGGCCTGATGTCGCTGCCTTCCCACACCGTCGCGCAGTTGGGGCACGTGACACTGACCTCGTACCCGGTCGCCTCGCCTTCGTGGGCAGGATCGACCACCGCCTTGCCGACGTGCCCATCGTCAGCGGGCGCCGACGCGGGTGCAGGCGCCGGCGTCACGACCGGAACCGCAGCAGTGACGAGCAGGTCGGAGCCGTGCTCGTCGACTTGGTCGTGGGGGCGGGCGTCGGGGTCGATAGGTGCATTCTTACTCATCGCGAGGCCACCTTGGTCACCGGGTAGATCATTCGGCCAGCACACTCGATCGTGACCAGCACGTTGGCAGGCACCGACGCAAGCACTAGCTCGACGAAGTTCTGCTCACTGAGGTGACCGGTTGTGCTCACGCGTACAGCCACGGAGCCCTTGGCATCGGGTGCCTCGCCTTCTTTGAACACGCCACCCGTATCGTCGATCTCGACCTCGCCATCGGTCACCGCTGCGAGGACTTCGTGCAACGCCGACGCTGTGCCGCGGTTGCTGATGTTGGCACCGGTGGCGAGCACGATGTTGCGTTGAATGCCCGGGTCGAGTCGGCTGTCGAGTGCGGGGGCGCCAACCCATTCGCCGAGGTAACGCACCATCGCCGGAGGCGTGACGTTGACATCGGCGACACGGCTCACCGAATCGGCCGCAGCGCGAAGCGACGTGGCGACCTCCTCGAAGATCGACAAAAACCGCACGAGGAAGTCGTCGCTCTGCATGCCCAGTGGCAAGGTGCTGACCAACCACCCGTTGCCGTACCCGAGCCGCTGCGCCAACCGCTGGCTACCACTGGCCAGCACGGGGTGGTTATCGGTCATCGCACGACCACTCGATGCTGAAAGCCGAGGAACAGCGACCGTGAGTCGATGCGGATCGTCTCCTTCGCCTCGCCAATGCGCTGGCCGTTGCGTAGGTCGACGGCGAACAAGGCAAGGTCGTCGACGGCTACGACGCCGCGCACTTCGGACACGATGGCTGTGAGCGTGGCCGTGCTGAGCGGTGCATCCCAGGGCCATCCGCGCCCGTCGGCGCCACCCACGATGGGGTTGAGATACCGATAGAGCTCGTCGAGAACCTGCTGGCGCACGATGGTGGGCGGCCTGCCCGACGCCGAACGTACCAGCGCCGCCACACTGACACCGACGAAGTACGGAGTAGTGAGCTCGAGCGTGCTACCGAGCAGGCGACGCTCGTCGAGGTAGTCGCTGACGGTGTTGAACAGTGGCGCGCCGAGCATGTAATCGTCGATCGTGTGATCTTCTGGCCGCTTCTCGACCTGGGGCACGACGTACAGGCGGACCGGACGGCCCACTTCGGTGGGTCGCAGACATCTCGCACGCGCCACCTGTGTGGTGGATTGCAACGCGAGGCGTTCGAAGTCTTCGGTGGTGACGGCTCGTTGACCTGTTCGTAGCGTCATCGGACCGCGCAGCTTCACGTTGTCGTCGGTCTCGGCATCGACACCGCCGCGGGCCGAACGCAGGTTCTCGGCTCGATCGACGTAGGGGATGGTGGTACGCAGCGCGGTGAGCGTGCCGGCACCCACGTTGCCGTCGACCCCGCCGCCGTGACGGTACTCTCGCACCACGAGCAGCGCTCCTTCAGGTGGCACCGCGCCGTGTTGAACAATGGTGCCGTCGGCATAGCGCACTGCGGGGCCGAACTGCAGCCGCCCCATCGCTTCGTCCCATACCACGTGCGTATCGTCGAGACCCGAGGCCGAAAAGTCGTCGACTTCGGTCCAGTCGGTTGAACCGAATTCAGTGATGACCTGCAGGATCTCGTCGCGATTGCGCGGCAGAACCGGGCTGTGCCGCAACGAAAACTCTTGGCCTGGCTCACCTTTCGAGCGGCCGAGCACCTCGCCAACGACACGCTGACTGTGTTCGGCTGGGGCCGTGCCGCCCAGACAAGCGACGCTGAGCGAGCGGATCTCGGGCGAACTCCCGTAGGTGGGCTGGCCGAGCGCCGCCTCGGCGAACCGCAACCGCAGCAAAAACTGGCGCTGATCGTTGAGCGTGAGCGGCTGGTGCGCGGGAGGTACGAGCAGCACGACGGTGCCGTTGCGATTGATACCACCAGTGGTGTCGTTGTAGACGTGGCACGGAACCCAGTACTCACCCGACCAGACCTCCCACACCGACGGCGGGCGGCCCGGCTCGATGCCAACACCCAAGGTGGTGGCCTCGACAGTGAGTTGGATGACTTGGCCGGCGAGCGACGAATCGAAGCCGAGGAAGAACGTATCGCCAGGGGTGATCGGCTCGGATTGGAAGCAGCGAACACTGTCGCGGTCATAGCGCAGTTCGTTGAAAACGTTCTTGATCGAGTCGTCGAAGTGGCCGGTGAGCGCACCAACGAGGTTCGGCTGTTCGATGTGCAGGTCGGCGGTCGTAGCGAACACTTCGGCCTGGCCCACCGTGTCGGTGGCAACCTCGGTGCCTCGCGGCACGGTGATCCGTGCCTCGGTGGTGGTTGACAACCAGAACGTGAGATCGGTGACGGCCGCCCGCGAGGGGTAGGGCCGCACGCCCAGCAGATTGAGGAACTGGGTGTACAGCTTGTCGGGTGTCTGGTTGAGACGGAAGATCACCATCTCGGACATCCACGCAAACAGCTCGATCAGCGCAACCCCGGGGTCGGAAACGTTGTGGTTGGTCCACTCGGGGCAGAACGACGGGATGAGCCGCTTCGCTTCGTCGACGATGTCTTGGAAGGCACGGTTGTCAAGGTTTGGTACGGGCAGACTCACAAGGACACCTCATCGTCGGGGGCGTCGCCTTCGCCCGGGATCACGTAGAACGGGTACACCAGGTTGCGGCGGTCGTTGGTCACCTTCACCTGGTACTCGATACCGATGCGCACCACGCCAGGGTCGCGGTCGTCGGGCTCGACGCTGACCTGGATCACATCGATACGAGGCTCCCAACGCACCAACGCCTCACGCACGGCGTCTTCCATGAGTCCGAGGGTGTTGGCGTTGATCGACTCGAACATGAGCTCCCAGATGCGGCACCCGAACGCTGGGCGCATGACACGTTCGCCAGGCGCGGTCGACAGCACCACGCGGATGCCGCGATCGATGTCTTGCACGCCGGTGGTGGTGGCGATGCTGCCGGTGTGATCGACGCGCATGGGGAAGGCGATGCCCCTGCCAACAAATGATGGGTGTTCATCCATGCTTCCCCTCCTCGACGTCTCGGTGTGTGGTGCGCGACTAGTTGATCTTGACCATGCCGCCCTTGATCTCGGTGATGCCAGTTGCGGCCACCGAGATCTTGGCTGCTTTCAATTCGGCCTGACCGACGCCGTCCAAGGCGATGCCACCGCTCCCGGTGACGTCGACCTTGCCCTTGGCATCGATGGTGGTTGCTTGCTTGGTGCTGATGTCGAGGGTCTCGGCGTCGATCACGATCTTGCCATCCTTCATCGTGATCTTCGCTTTGCCGTCGCTGAAGATCAGTCCGTCCTTGGCCTTGGTGGAGATCTCGATCATGTCCTGGCCGAACCTGGCGATGGTCTTGCCGTCGCCGGTGGTGATCTTGATGTGTTGTTTGTCTTTGTCGCTGCCATCGAGCATCTCGATACGGTGACCGGCGCGCGACGTGATCGAGCGAACGTCGACCTTGTTGTCTTTCACGGCCGGCAAGACCTCGTGGTCAGCCTTGCTCGTCAACCCACCGATCACGTACGGCAGGCGCAGATCGCCATGCTCGAAGCCGATGAGCACTTCGTCACCTACCTCGGGGCGCATGTCGACGCCGGTCTTGGGGCCGCCGCCGAGCACCACTACGCGCGCCCACTCACTTTCGAGGGTGGGCATGCTGGGGTACTTCACCTTGACGCGCTGCTTGCTGGCCTCTTTGTCGTCGATGTTGGTCACCTTGCCAACCACGAAACCCGTATGACCAAAACCTCCCGCCACTGCGCCAGCAGCAGTCGGCGGTGTCAGCGCGACCACCCGCTCGTTCGACAGCCTGAATCGCGTGCGGTAGTTCTGCTCCCCACCGAACACATGCTCGCATTCGGTGACGTAGTACTTACCGGACAGCTTCGACCCGCAGTCGGCAACCTGGACCCAATCACCAACCGCAATCTTGGGGTCACCGACCGCCTCGCCCGATACGCGTAGCACGGATGACAGGGTTCCGGCGACAACCGCCTCGGCCACCTTCTTGGCCTCCGCACTGTTCAGTACGGCGCCCGGCACTAGCTCGATGTTCTTGGCAGCCGACTTGCCCTTGGTGAACGCGGCATTGACGAACGGAGCGTCTGAACCCACAACCCCGGCATCGAAGTTGGCCGGCGCAACTCCATTGATCTCGGCTGACTGGTTGCGGTCCCAACCGCGGACGGTGACCTGCCTGACCATGTCGGTCACTCCGGCCCGCACCTCGAACCGCAGTAGGTTCGTGAGCCAGCTCAGGGTCACGCCAGCGGCCGGCGACGGCCGTTTGCGGAAGATCAGCTTGTTGCCGTCGACGAACCATTCGAAACCGACCGAATGGGCGATGCGCGACAGGAACAGCCGATCGTTCACCGTCTGCAGTACGTAGTCGAGCTGAGGAGTGGTCGCATCGACCTGCGGCGTCAGGCCATGCACCGATGCGATCTTCTTGACGATGTCGGACCACGATTGCTTGAGATAGGTCTTGGGTGTGGCCTCGGAGGACAGCAGGTACGACTTGTCCATCGCCTCCACCACGAACTCGTGGCGATCGCCCCGCCGCTGATCGGCGCCGAGGGCAACAACGACACCTACGAAGACCTTGATCGACGTTGACTCGACCAGGAAGCTGACCTCGAGTGCATCACCGATCTTGAACGCTTCAGCGTCGATCAACTCGAAGATCGGGTCATCGAAGCGCAAGACCGCTGAGGATGTCTCTAACAGCGACGAGCGCACGCGCACGTCGCTGAGGTTCAGGAATGCCGATCTGGGAAGTACCGCCCCGTTGACCTTGATGGTGGGGACAGAGGTGAGGGCCTCGGAAGGGTTGGGCATCTAGTGCTCCAGCTGCGGAATATCGATGATTGCGCCTGGCCGGAGCCGGAACGGATCGCGAATACCGTTGCCGTCGGCGATGGGACGCCACTTGGTGGCATCGCCGTAGTACCTCGCCGCGATGAGTGACAGGTTTTCGCCAGGCTGCACCTGGTGTGCAGCACTCGGCTTCGGGGTGCCCGATGTGGGGTTCTGCGCTGGCCAGTTGTCGTCGGGCTCGTACTGCGTCATCGAGAGCGACGCACGCGCGCGCAGCGGCATTCCCTCGGCCGAGAAGTAGACGAACGTGATGGTGACCGAGTCGATGACACAGCGGAACGAGTGGAACGTGCCCCAATGAAACTTCACCCACGGTGGCCGACCGTTGTTCTTGGCCGCCGCGTACCCCGGCAACTTGGTGTCGATCTTGGTGAGCTTGATCAATGCATTGGTGTGCACCGCCACCGACGTGCCCTTGTCGGTGGTATCGAACAAGAGCTCCAAATCCATCGTGCCTGACTCGCCGCCTGTGTACTCGAGCGTTGGGCCCGACTGGCCCGGCAACGTGTTGGAGTCCCAGGTGGCCGACACCGTGACTGCCAACTCGGTCGGGTTGAACAGACACGCGAGCCGCGTACCACCTTCGGTTTCGAGATATGCCTTTTCTGCCATTACCAGTTCCCCCTGACGCGCCCGCCGCGTCGTTCGAGTTCGTTGATGACCCGTCGCTCGATGAGCTCGATGAGATCGTCGAGTTGATTGAGCCGCTGTGTTGTGGTGAGTTCTGAATCGGCACCGCCGATGTCGGTTGGCTCGCGTCTTATGACATTCGGTGAACGTTGCACCGTGCCAGATGTGCCGCCTCGAACTCGATCGGCGGCACGCTGTGCCGCCTGCGAGGGAGCGCTGCTCACAGTGTCAGCAATCGAGGGTGCAACTGGAGTGGGCGATGTCGCGCTCGGAGCCGACGTTCGCTGCACGATGCGCGGGGCCATCACTGCGCCTCCGCTGAGTGGCAGTGACGCTGGATCGATGCGCTGCGCTACGGCTCGCCGAGCCACCTGACCGATGCTGCGGGCGCGGTGTTCTTCGTGGTCGTGCCCTGGCTCGTCGAAGAATCGGGGACGTGCAGGCGCCGCCGCCGCATGCACGAGTTCGTGAGCCAACAGCTCCATCGACTGAGCGGAGTCGTCGGGAGCACGCTGCAAGTGCACCACGTTGCCCAGCGTGGCAGCAGGTCGATTGACCGACCGGAGCGCGGCACGTGAGGAAGCATCGTGGGCGATCACGATCGGCCGCGACGTGAGGGCCCGCGCGAGCGGACGGAACCGTTCGGGGAGCGCGACCGGACGTGGGGTTCCGTGACGAGCCAGCGTCTCGAGGAAACGATCTTGCATGGCCACCGCTTCGGGATGTGCGTCGGCGCTGACGGCCGGGAACTCATCGCTCACCGCGGCGGCCCGTCGGCGCACCGTGTCTGTTTGGCCCGTGTCTGACTGGCGCGTGTCTGACTGGCGCGTGTCTGACTGGCGCGTGTCTGACTGGCGAATGTCTGACTGGAACTGATCTGGATGGGCCGGATGGGCCACGGAGCGAGCGCCCAACGATACGGGCAACGCGCCGGCCGAGGCTGCTGCGGGGCTGGCCCGCCGGGTGATCACCATGGCGGCATGCCGGGCAACCAAAGGCGTCAACACGCTGGCTGGTGTGGGGCGAGGGGGGATGCGCGTGGCCACCTGACGTCGCACGGTGGCCCGCGGTGACGCAAGGTTCGGTGACGCAAGGTTCGGTGACGCAAGGTTCGGTGACGCACGGTTCGGTGACGCAAGGTTCGGTGACGCAAGGTTCGGTGACGGTGGGCGCGGCTCGAGGCGGGCTGGCTGGCTGACGACATCGCCGTCACCTCCCGCTGGCGCTGCGCCGAGTCGTGACTCGGCTGCAAACAGGCCAGCTGTCGAAGCGCTGCGAGCTGCATGCGGCAATGCATGTAACGCACCAGCCGGACCGGCGGCTCGAGAAGGCCACCCACCGTCATCAAAAGGAATTGCCGCTCTTGGAACGACCGACTGCGGACGGGTTGCGGCCATCCACATGGATGCGGCGGCAACCGACACGCCCCGCCGTTGGATGATCGACCTCGCACGCTGCGCACTGACCGCCTGTAGACCGGTTGGTTGAACACCCACAGATAGAACACGGGCCGGTTGAACAGCAGCTTGCTGAGACTCAGCGAGCCGGGAGACTTGAGTCGGCTCTGCACTGTTGGTGGTTGCCCGATGTGGCGTTGCCCGATGTGCCAGTGCCCGATGCGTGGCTGCCCCATCGGGCGAGACGTCGTCAGACACGGCTGCGATCGTGGCCGACGCCGGAGTGGCCCGACGGAACGCTGCCGACCGAAGGCCCAACGCGGCGATGACCGGCGCAGCACGATCGGGGTCAGGCGGCCGAACTGCGGACACCGGTGAACTCGCTGGCGTCGAGATTGCCCTCGTCATGGGCGACCGGAAACGAGCTGCGTCGGGAGCGTCGAACACGCGCTCGGACTCGGACTCGGCCCGGTCGGCGAGAGCGACCCGGCCGCGGGGCGATCGTTGTGCGATGGAGGCCGGCAGCGACGAGACACCGATCGACTCGGTGCTGAGCCTGGCCAGCGAACCAACCTGAGGCGCTAGCGGCTCGGCAACTGCCACCGTGCTGACGGCGCGGCCGATGGAGCGCAGCACAGGCAGGCCGCCACGATGCCCGCCGGGTTGTGGAGGGTTGGCACTGATCGCTGGATACCCAACCGTCGGGCCGTTCGGCGACAACTCGGAGCTGGGCCCTTCGCTGAATCGTGTGCCCTGTCGTGGCGTCGACCGACCGACCGCAGTAGGTGTGGGGCGAGCAACGCCAGGAACAGTCGAAGCGCCGGGCGAGGCTGGCCCTGCACCTCGCGATCGGGCAACCGTGGCCGGACCGGGACCGGCCGAGCCCTTGGCTGCGCGCGCCGCGACCTGATTGGCGACCTTCGACGCTGGCGACACCCGTGCTGGCGTCGCGTTGTCGGAGGGTGGGGCGTCGGTAGGGGTGAGCGACGTTGCTTCAGGTTCGTCGAAACCACTCTCGCGCCCGGCGACGGCGGCCCACATGGCCGAACGCGGCGATCGGCTGACCGTACCGGCCGAGCTGTGCGGAGGGCGGAACGTCGAGGTTTCGGGGGCCGCTTGTTGGCGCGCCGCGGTGCCCATCGCCGCTGCGAATGCCGCGGCTGCAGCATCGGGGGTATCGGCGCGCGCATAGGCCTGAGCCGATTGCAGCACTTCTTTGGTCACTGCAGGCGGGTTCGACGAGCCGGCAGCCGATGAAGGTGTGCGGTGCACCGTGGCGGACGCGGGGCGAGCAGGCGAGATGTGACTGGGCGCACCCAAGGGTGCGCTGGGGCGTTGTTGCGCTGCAGCATCGGTGGACGCACCGTGGCTCTCGTTGTGGCGAACGCGCAACTCGGCGGGCTGCAATCGGCGCGCCAACGAACTCGGCCCGGTGTTCGCGCCTGACGCGGTGCGAGCAGCGCGACGACTCACCTGCGGTAGCCCGCGCCTTGGAGCGACTGGACGCTTGGAGGTCGGCTGCCGCAGGTACATGCGGGCGATCGCCGCCATACCTGGGTCGGCAAACGCTGGATGCAGTTCGTCGGCCTGCTCGGTGGGCCACACACCAGCCGGCATGCGCACGTGCGACATCGACGATGAGGAGCCTGGATGCAAGGCGAAGCGCTGCAACCCGCTGAGCCCGAGACCCTGCGAGAACACAGTGGAACGCTGTGCCAACACGCCAATGCTCGACCCGATGCTGGACGCGCCAAACGTCGGGGGCAGGCGGTGCACCCCCACGGGCATCGGCCCGACGGCCGTGGAGTCAGGCGACTCGGAAGCCATGATGCGCGATCTCGAGTTCCTCGGTGGGCGCCTCGGTCGACGAGGACGAGAAGTTCGGGCCGGTCCACCGAATGGGCAGTGCGTCGACAAAGCTCCATGAGCGCAGACGCCCACCCTTCGACGACAGCAACGTAACGGCGAGTGTCGACCGACGGGCCTTGCCTTTGCGGCGAGCCATGCCGTCGCCAACGGTCTCGTGCAACCACTTCAAGAAGACGTCTTCTTTGGTGATGCCACGCTTCAGGACCAAGTTTGGCCAGGTCATCCGCCCGGGCAGCTTGTGGACGAATCCGTTTTCGCCGCCCTCTTCGTAATCTTCGGTCGCAACATCGATCTGCAGACCGCTGAGTTCAGTGAAGCGACCGATCTCGACGCCATCGATCTCGATGAGGAACAGCGCGAGGAATGTGCCGGCGTATTGGTCGTTCGTATCAGACATTCTTGAACGCCTCCATGGATCGGCGGTTGAGGTCGGCGACGACCTCGATGAGCCGGCTCCGATCTTTGTGTTCCAGATCGAGAATCGTCTCGAAGTCCCAGTGCAAATGATATGCCAGGTATGCGATTTCGTCCCAGAGAGCTGCTTCGGGGTAACGCTTCATGTTCGGCTATCCCTGTCGTTTGCCCACTTCCTCAACGTGCCTACGGCGGGTGACGGGCGCCTGTTCCTCGGGTTCATCCGAAGACTCCGCATCGTCGTCGAGGTCGTCGTCGTCGGCCACCGGCTCGACAGCTTTGGCGGCTTTAACCGGCTTGGGCTTTGGCTTCGACTCTGCGGTCCGTGTGGAGGCATCGTCGACCACTGCGGCAATCTCGGCAGGACTGCCGAAGTTGATGGCCCCGTACACGTCTTGCAGGTAGGCCAGGTCGGCCGCGAACAGGTTCTCGATTTCCTTCGGAGTGATGTCGCTGAGCGAACCGAGCCGCGACACCACCCGACTGAGCACCAAAATCGTGAGGAACGGGTCGTCGGCATCGCGTACTCGCGGGTCGCGGAGCGGATCGAGCTCGTCGCGAGCAGTAGCCAGTCGCATCGTGCCTGCACGATGCAACTGGCCCTGCTCATCAACGAAACCCTTGGGTAAGAAGAAATCGAATTCGGTTTGGAGTCCGTTCACTTCTTCCGCTCTAGGTGTTCGATCGCAATGGTGACTTCTTCCACCATGACCGAATCGGAGCTGGCATCGAGATCGGAGGCACTCCACTTGGAGGGCCAGCCGCGCTCGAAGTTCCACCGGTCGACTTCTTTGCCGGCGGCGTCGTACACCACGATGGAGCCGTCTTTGCGCTCTACCGTGCCGTCGATGACCTTCTTGTACCAATCGAGCAGCTTGCCGTCTTTCGACATGCCGCGCTTGAGCGTGATGTCGCCGTACTTGGTCTGGCCGGGGCGCTTGCGCGTGATGACCTTGCCCGTGACGGTGGTGTCCTTGAACTCCACCACCTCGGTCTCCCAGCTCAGGCCGCTACAGGCCTGAAACCGGGCAAGTTCGACACCCTTGAGCTCCAGTGAGAACTGGGACCCGAGGAATTCACTGTCGTGTGCATCTGACATTGTTCAACTGACCTTTCGACTCGTGACCCGCCGCCTCAGGCAGCGGTGTCCTTGAACTGGCTGATACGGAAGATGACGAACTCGGCAGGCTTCACTGGTGCGATGCCCACTTCGACGATGAGCTTGCCTTCGTCGATCGAGTCGGGTGGGTTGGTCTCGGCGTCGCACTTCACGAAGAACGCCTGCTCGGGAGTAGACCCGAACAACGCCCCTTCACGCCACAGACCACGCAGGAAGCTGTTGAGGGTGCGCTTGACGCCTTCCCACAGCTTGACGTCGTTGGGCTCGAACACCACCCATTGCGTGCCTTGCATGATCGTTGTCTCGACCATGTTGAACAGACGACGCACGTTGATGTAACGCCAATCGGTGTTCGACGAGAGCGTGCGTGCGCCCCACACGCGGATGCCGCGGGTACCGAACGGCCGAATGCAGTTGATGCCGATGGGGTTGAGCAAACCCTGCTCGGCCATGGTGATGTTGCGCTCGACATCGAGAACGCCGCGCAGCGTGTCGTTGGCCGGGGCCTTCCACACACCGCGGGTGCTGTCGGTACGGGCCCACAGACCTGCAATGTGACCGGACGGCGGAACGAGGATCTCGTCGTCGCCGTCGGTGGGGATGGGGTTGGCGATCTTCACCCACGGGTAGTACAGCGCGGCGAACGCCGAGTCGTACATGGCCGTGTCGGAACGCCATTCTTTGATCTGCTGCACACTCATGCCTGGCGGGGCATCGAGCACTGCCATGCGGTTGGCCTGCATCTCGCAGTGAGCGATGAGGGCGCTCTGCACGCTCTTCCACATACCGAGGTCGACGCTGCCGTCGGCCTTGCGCGCTGCGGTGATGAGATCGGGCACCATCACCATGGTGACGTCGTCGGCGATGACCAAGCCGTTGATCCCCTGACGCTTGGTCTCGGAGCCTGCGAACGCAGGAGCCTTGACCTCGACCGGCAGCGGCGCGGCGGCGACGACTGGATAGTTGCCCGGCTTCGGCATGGCCAAGGTGATGTCTTCGAGATCGGCCGAGATGCTGTCGGACACGGCGACCTTCACGTAGGCCGAGCTGGCCGTTGCGGTGGCGGCGTTGTTGTCGGCCTTCGGCTTCACGGTGAGACCGGGGAACTCTTCGACGACGTTGCCGTTCTTGATGACGGTGAGATCGAATGATGGGTTCGGGTCGCCGTTGTCGTCGACGTCGTTGTTGACGGAGATGTTGATGCTGAGCCCATCGGCCGGTCCGACGGACTCGACTGCGAGCGACTGACCGATGGCGCGATCGGCGGCAGCGAGCGCCAGCACACCGGGCTCGTCTGACGGCTTGTTGTGCGCGACGCGGACGATGTAACACACCGAGCCGCCGTTGTTGAACCACCCGTAGACCGAGTGGGGCAGCATGGCACCGGCGACGAAGCCGCCGAACAGTGACTCGTACTGGGCCCAACTGGTGACCAGCCGGGGCTTGAGGCCCTCGGGATCACTCGGGTCGTCCTTCGGTGCTCGCTCTGTAAAACCTACGAAGGCGGCAATGGCCGTGGCGCCCGCGCTGAGCGATGCGCTACTGGACGGAACCTCCTCGACGTAGACGCCTGGACTCAGGTAGCTCGGCATGAACCCTCTCTTCCGATCTCGTGGTGTGGAGCGGCGATCCGTCCCCACTGATTGCCGTCCTCTGGAGGTTCCCCGATGCAGGTTGCCCCCAGCGACGGACGTCAGTGTTGCAGCTTTTCGCGAGCCGCGCCACTCCAACTTTTTTGGTGCCACATCGGCACTCATCACCACCCAACACCACTGCTACGGTGGTCGAATGGCTGCGCTCCGACGGTGGGACGTGTTCGCCGATGCGGTGCTCCAACGCGCTGCACGCCGGCGCCGATGGACATGGGGCCAACCCTTCGACCCACTCGCCGGATCGGTCGTACACGACGCCGACGTCGATCGACTGATCGCCGAACTTCCCACGTCTCGGGCGACCGCCCCCGACGAAGCCAAGCCCGACCGCGAGCGCCGTCGGCTCATGAACGATCTCGATCTCGCCGTCGAACACGCGCGAACCGCATTGCACACGATCGACGATGCCGACCCATTCGGCGCATTGGTTCGCGCCGCCGGTCTCGATCGGCACGGGGTCGAAGTGCTCGCGCTCACCGCAGCAGTCGGCTGGAATCCGGTACGTCTGCGACTGCTCGGCTACGTACAGGACGATCTGTCGGCTCGCGGTGTGATGGTGGCGTGGGTCCCTCAGTTGCTCGGCGACGACGCAGCCGCGCTCGACGTGCTCGCTCCCGATGGCGCGCTACGCCGATCGTGCCTCATCGAGGTGCACGAAGAGACCCTGCCGGGCTCGGCGGTCATCACCGTGCCCCTGTCGGTGCAGTGGTACCTGCTCGCCGATCCGTCACGCGATCCCGATCTGCCACTCGATGCCATCGAGTACAACGGCGAGCCGGTCGGCAAGAGTCCACACCTCAGTCTCGTGCACGGAGCCGACCGCATTCGTCGCCTGCAATCAGCAGCCGAACTGGTGGGCAGCAGCCGCCTGCTGGTCTCGGCCGAACCCGCCAACCACGCCGAATGGGCTGCCGTGGTGCGAACGGCGCTGTGTCGACGTTCGGCGGCTGTGCTCGAGGTCGACGCCGTCAGCGCCACCGCACGAAACTGGATCGCGCGCACCTGGATGGTTCCGTGGGTGGTTTCCACACGGTTCCCCGTCACCCTCGAAGACCTGCCGCCGTTGTCGTTCACCGAGAGCGAAGCGAGCGACGATCTCGTCGATGAGGACGAAGTACGCGCTGC
>JAYTNH010000029.1:0-1674 GCA_043748395.1 Ilumatobacteraceae bacterium
CTTCAGCACTGCGATGGTGCGCTCCCCTTCTTCGGGGTTGCCCGGGAAGATGCCGGCGTTGAAGTCGGTCACGCCGATGCCGTCGAGTTCGACGAGCTGATCGCGAACCTCGGCCTCGGTGCCGACAATGGCGATGCCGCCCGGCCCATCGACACCCTCGCGGTTCATCATCGTCTTGTAGCTGGGCAAGGTGTCATAGATCGCAAACGTCTTGGCCGCTCGCGCTCTGGCTGCGTCGACATCGTCGGTGACACACACCGGCAGTGCACACACCACCCGGGGCGCGGGGCGACCGGCATCGGCTGCGGCCTGCCGAAGCACCGGCACGGTGAGCTCGCTGAGCGTCTTGGGGCCCACGCACCAGGTGGACGTGCCGTCGGCGAGCGTGCCCGTGACCCGCAACATCTGGGGCCCGAGCGCGGCAACCAACACCGTGGGCCGCGACGACCCGGCCACGTTGACCGCACCGTTGACCTTGAACTCTTCGCCAGCGAAGCCCACCGGCTTGCCTTCGAGCAGGGGCATGAGCACCGAGAGGTACTCACGAAGGTGTCGCACCGGCTTGGCGAACGACATGCCCCACAACATCTCGACCACCATCTGGTGTGACAGACCGATGCCGAGCGCCAGCCGACCACCCGACGCGGCCTGCACAGTGAGCGCCTGCTGAGCCATCATCATCGGATGTCGCGGGTAGGTGGGAACCACTGCCGTGCCGAGCTCGATGTCGGGCACCTCGCGAGCCACAATTGCCAGCGCTGTCAGCGCATCGTGACCGAAGATCTGTGACGCCCAGAAGGTGTGAAACCCGTACGACGCCGTGGTTCGGGCCTCGTCGATGATCTGCTCGATGGTGCCATCGTTGATGCTCGCGCTCATTGTTCCAATTCGCATACGAGCACCGTAGCTGCCCGTCACGGTGTGGCGTCAGGCGAGGCTGACGAGCTCGAGCCAGTCGTGGTTGAAGTAGTCGAGTTGACCATCAGGCATGAGCAGCACCTTGGTGGGCTGCAGTTGCTCGACGAACTCGGCGTCGTGGCTCACGAACACGATCGAGCCCTTCCACGAACCCAGCGCGTCGGCAACCGATTGGCGGCTGGGCGGATCGAGGTTGTTGGTGGGCTCGTCGAGCAACAGCAGGTTGTTGCGGCCCACCATCAGCATCGCCAACGCGAGCTTGGTCTTCTCGCCGCCCGACAGCGTGCCACTCTGCTGGAACACCTTCTCCCCGCTGAGGCCCATCATGCCCAGCAGACCTCGCAACTGCGTCTCGGTGAGCTGCACATCGAGGGGCACAGCGGCACGGATGTTGTCGAGCAGCGACGCGTCGGTGCGCAGGTTGTCGTGCTCTTGCGCGTAGTAGCCAGTGTGCACCTGATGGCCCCACTCGAAGTGACCGATGTTGGCCTTGGTCTCACCTGCCAAGATGCGCAGCAGGCTCGTCTTGCCGGCACCGTTGAGCCCGAGCACGAGCAGTCGCTCGGCACGGCCGACGCTGAACGTGACGTCTTCGAACACGGGCGGCCCGCCGTAGGCCTTCGACAGCCCCTCGACAGTGAGCATGGTGGCGCCCGACAGCGGGGGGTCGGGGAACTTCACCTTCAGCACCCGATCGCCTGGGCCCACCACCACCCGTTGGGCTTCGAGTCGCGCGATCTGCTTCTCTTTGCTGTG